>DBZJ01000223.1 GCA_002311635.1 Syntrophaceae bacterium UBA1163 | reverse complement strand
AACTAAGAACGGTATTGACTCAGGGAGATGGGGGAGTTTAGGAACATCGCGAAGGCGCTTTTCGGCATGCGCGCCGCTACTGAAAGTCTAACCACCACCTGACATTCAAAATCTGTAAGAGTCTTAAGGAAAAGTAACACCATCTGTAGGGGGTAGGATGAAAGGCTTCCACGAAGAGACGGCCAGGTATTGGAACCCCGCTGCCGAGACGCTGCCAGAGGAGAAGTTGCGAGCCCTCCAGGTCAAGAAGTTCAGAAGGATTATGGAGTGGGCTTACGAGAGGTCGAAGTTTCACCGAAAGCTCTATCAGGAGGCAGGCCTCGAGCCGGGCGATATCAAAACCTTTCAGGATGTGGCCAGGGTGCCAAAGGTGGAGAAGGCGATGATGAGGGATGTCCAGAGGAAAGATCCCTTTCCATACGGTGACGCCCTCTGTGTGCCTCTTGAGGAGGTGACCGCGTTTCGACAAACCAGTGGGACCTCGGGCACGCCTGTTTATCAGCCCGATACCTGGCAGGACTGGGAGTGGTGGTCAGAATCGTGGGCATATCTGCTTTATGCACAGGGGTACCGGAAGAGTGATCGGGTCTTTCTCCCGTTTGGATACAATATCTTTGTGGCCTTCTGGGCAGGGCATTATGGGGCGGAAAAGTTAGGGTGCGAAGTCATCCCGGGTGGGGTTCTGGATACCGAGGCGCGGTTGTTGAAGATTCAAGAGTTACGGGCCACGGCGATGATGGCGACTCCGACGTATGTGCTGGGGATGGCGGATGCGGCACGCAAAAAGCTGGGGATGAACCCTGCCAAGGATCTGACTATACGAAAAATAACGTGTGCCGGGGAACCGGGGGCGAGCATCCCATCGACGAAGCAGCGAATGGAGGAGGCGTGGGGGGCAAAGGTTTATGATCACGTGGGGGCGACAGAGATCGGGGCGTGGGGTTTCGAGTGTGTGGAACAACCTGGGGGTCTTCATGTGAATGAGGCGCTGTTTCTGGTCCAGCTGGAGGATGTGGAGACAGGGGAGTTGATCGAGGAGCCGGGCCGGAAGGGAAAATGCGTCATCACCGCCCTTGACCGAATCGCCCAGCCATGCATTCGATTCGACTCCAAGGATGTGGCGGAATGGGCCAAGGAACCGTGCAAATGTGGTAGGACATTCCGCATTATTAAAGGGGGGGTAGTGGGAAGGGCAGATGATATTACTAAGATCAAAGGGGTGCTGGTAGCTCCCTCCGCTATCGAAGAGGTGGTTCGTTCGGTCAAGGGATTGGGCGACGAGTTTGAGGTGCTGGTGACCAAGAAGGGAGATTTGGACGATATTACGCTCAAGATTGAACTTTTGCCGGAGCACGAAGGAAGACGGGAAGCGATTCTGGGGCAGTTAAAGGACCAGCTTCGGTTGAAGACGAATCTGGGGTATAATATCGAGGTCCATCCGTATCATTCACTACCGCGGTATGAGGTGAAAGCGAAGCGGTTCAAAGACATGCGAAAGCACGGATAGAGGGAAATGCAGGGGGATGGAATGGGTCGAAAGGAACTGAAAAAAATGGATACCCGGATCAAGGCCATCAAGAAGGCGGCCGAAGCGTTGAAGGGCCTTTCAGGGGGAATGCAGGCGGTAGATCGGAATGTGGAGCGGATTCTTGCCTCCGTAAAGATGCTTGAAATCAACGTCACCGATCTTCTTTTGTGACGAGGCTCTCCGGCAGGAGCGTCACTCTCCCACAGGGAGCATTTTTCGATTTAGAGCGGCGACAGGGCTTTTGGTCTGGTACCGGTTCATTCAGGGATACAAACAGAGGAAGTATGTGGGATACAGAGAAAAAGGAAGAGGGTAGGCTGCTGAGTGAAAATTTATTTGATGCTGAACGGAATAGAAAGGAGGAGCGTATGATGAGAAAGATATCTATCATCGCAGTATCAGGGATTTTCTTAATCATGGGTCTTTCTTCTCTCGGGCTCGCTGCTTCCACCAAAGAGGCTCCCAAAACCATTAAAGTTGGCTCTTCGTGTTCCCTGACCGGTCCATTTGGCTCAGGAGGAGCGATGTGCAAGGCCGGATATGATATTGCCATTGACGATATCAACAAAAAGGGAGGCGTCTTTGTTAAAGAGTTTAATAAGAAAATCCCTTTAGAACTCTTTCTCTTGGATGATGAATCGAATATGACCCTGACGGTAAGCCGGATGGAGACCCTCTATTCCACCAATGATGTGGTGGCCTACCTGGGAGGGTTTTCAAGCCCTATACATGCGGCACAGGCTCCGATTGCTGAAAAGAATAAAGTTCCGTTCCTCATGGTGGGCACCTATCTTTATAGCGTCCACCAGAAGGGATATAAATATAACTTTTCTCCCTTCCCCAAATCACCCGACTGTGCGAAGGCGGTTTTCGAACTCCTGGATTCCATTGCAGCAGGACAGAAGCCCAAGAAAGCTGCCATCTTCATGGAAAAGGCACCCGTTGGAATGGAGTTGGGTGATATGTGGAAGAGTGAATCCGTTAAACATGGTTATGGGGAGCCCCTTTATCGAGACCAGCCTCGGGAGATGAAAGACTTTTCACCCCTCATCATGGCGGCTAAGGCAGAAGGGGCCGAGATATTACTGACAGGACCCACTACCCCTGAAGGAATAACGATGACCAAGCAGATCAAGGAACTCGACTACAATCCGAAATTTTACTTTGCTTACCGTGCCCCGGACCCTATTGCGTGGGGACAGGCATTGGGGAAGGACGGTGATTACGTTGTTTTAGGTCCAGGGTGGAACAGTGGGCTTAAATTCCCAGGAGTTAAAGAACTAAATGAAAGTCATATGAAGAAGTTCAACCGACCAGCAGATGTCATGACAGGTCCAGCCTATGCGTGTATTCAGGTATTGGCTCATGCCATCGAAAAGGCAGGCACTTTGGACAGGGCGAAAATCAGAGATGCCATTGCCTCTACGAATATGATGACCGTGATAGGTCCCCTCACGTTTCGACCGGATGGAACGGGGGTGGTCGTTTATTTCTGTGTCCAATGGCAGAAGGGGAAACAGGAAGTTATATTCCCAAAACAGTATGCCACTGCTCCGTTTATTTTTCCCATGCCCAAGTGGTCTGAAAGGTAATGCTCAGAAGACGGTTTACGTGTCTTCTTTCATTGAAACTTCCTCCTTGGAGGAGCTTCAATGTTACCAAAAGAATTTTTCTTCAAATCAGTCGCTTCTAACGTATGGGAAAACAGTCTAAGACACCCCTGTTACAGGTAGAGAAATTAGTTAAATCCTTCGGGGGATTGATGGCCCTCTTTGGGGTGAATTTTGAGATTCATCCGGGGGAGATATTTAGTGTTATTGGTCCCAACGGATCAGGCAAAACGACTCTCTTTAATATCATCACCGGCTTCCTGAAAGCCAATTCAGGGAAAGTGACTTTTATGGGGAAGGATATAACGGGCCTTCCTCCCCATCAAATATGCAGGCAAGGAATCGCTCGTATATTTCAACTGGTCAAGCCCTTCCATCAATTAACAACCCTCCAGAATGTCATGGTTGGCCGTGCCTACGGAAAAGATCCTGCGACCAATTTAAGAAAGTCTAAAGAAGAAGTTGTTGAAATCCTCAACTTTGTCGGCTTGGGGAACAAGATAGAGGTTGTTGCCTCTCAACTCACTATGGCTGAGCGCAAGAGATTAGAACTGGCAAGGGCTTTGGCCGCACATCCCCAATTACTCTTGTTGGATGAATTAATGGCAGGTCTGAATTCAGCTGAAACAGAGATCGCGATGGAATTGGTGAAAAAGATAAGGGGCTCTGGAATAACGGTAATGATGGTTGAACACATCATGAAAGCGGTTTTAGGGATCTCGGACCGGATCATGGCGCTCAATATCGGAGAAAAGATTGCTGAAGGGCTCCCTAAAGATGTGGTGAAAAATCAGCTGGTCATCGAGGCCTACCTGGGGAAATAATCTTATGTTGGAGATAGAGAGGATAAATGTCTCCTATGGAGACCTGCAGGTCCTTTGGGATGTCTTCTTTGAGGTAAAGAAGGAGGAGATTGTGGCGCTCATCGGTCCCAATAGTGCTGGGAAGACGACTACCCTCAAGACCGTCTCTGGGTTGTTAAGGCCCTTTGCTGGAGAGATCAGGTTTGAAGGATTGGCAATGGGGAACATGCCTATCCATAAAAGAGTGGAAATGGGAATCAGTTTAGTCCCGGAAGGAAGGGGACTCTTTCCCGGTATGAGCACCTTAGAGAATTTGGAATTGGGGGCCTTTACAGCCAAAGGCCGTAACTGTAAGGAAGAAACTCTTGAACAGGTTTATCAGTTATTTCCCATCTTAAAGAAAAGAAAGAAACAGGCAGCGGGAACTCTGAGCGGAGGGGAACAGCAGATGCTGGCCATCGGGAGAGGATTGATGTCCAAACCGAAACTTCTCCTTTTTGACGAGCCCTCTTGGGGACTCTCCCCTCTTTTGTCGAAGGTTATTTATGAGGTGATTGGTGAAATTAACCACTCTGGGGTAACCATCCTACTGATCGAGCAGAACGTTCGCATGGCCTTGCAATTGGCCAAGCGTGCTTATGTCATTGAAAATGGACGCATTGTGAAGCACGGGGATGGCCGGAATATGCTCAATGATCAACATATCAGAGAGGTTTATCTGGGTACGGAATCGGTTTGAGAGATTATAAACCATGAATTTGCAAGTGTCCGCCCAGAGTTTGATTTTTGGTATCTTCGTCGGAGGCCTTTATGGGCTGGCAGCAGTGGGGCTTTCCCTCGTCTTCGGGGTGATGAAGATGTTGAATGTTGCCCACGGTGAGTTGCTGATGCTGGGAGGATATGTGACCTTTTGGTTTTTCTCCCTCTATCATATTGATCCTTTTCTCTCTTTGCTTCCATCGGCATTCGTTCTCTTCCTGATAGGAATGGGCCTTTATAAAGGGCTCTTTTCTCCACTGGCTAAACTTCACGAAGAGGTGAAGATAAAAAACTCCTTGCTTATTGGTTTCGGCCTCTCTTTGGTCTTTCACAACCTTGCCATCCGACTCTGGACGGCCGATGAGAGGAGTGTGAGCGTCTTCTATTCAGGATGGGGTTTTAGCTTATTTGGGCTTCGTTTTCCCTTCATCCGTCTTGCCGGTTTGGTCTTGGCCACCATTGTTATTCTTGCTCTCCAGCAGTTTCTTACTAAGACCTATTTCGGTAAAGCCATCCGGGCCACCACGGAAAACTGGGAGTCTGCGGCTTTGATGGGGATCAATATTGAGAAGACCTCCATGGTCTCCTTTGCCTTAGGGGCCGCGTTGGCTGCGATGGCTGGCACCATCGTGAGCGTAGGGTATGCCATCCATCCAGCCATGGGTTTGGAGTGGACTCTGAAGGCCCTCATCGTTGTGGTGTTAGCCGGATTGGGAAACATCGGAGGGGCCTTTGTGGCCGGCGTGCTATTAGGAGGCGTCGAGTCGGTCAGTGCCCTGTTTGTAGGTCCCTACATGGAGGTGGTTGGTCTGGTGATCTTTCTCTTGGTATTGGAGCTAAGACCCCAGGGGCTGTTTGGCAAGAGGAGTGAATAAGGAGTATCCGTTGTCCAGTCATCGAAAAAATATCTTCTTAGGTTTAGGAATTGCCATCCTTCTCGCCCTTGTCCCCTTGTTGACGAAAAGAAATGATATCATCAATATCATGGTTCTCATCTTCTTATATATCTGCTTAGCCCAGAGTTGGAATATCCTCGCTGGATATACGGGGCAGGTGAGTTTAGGACATGCCGCTTTCTTTGGGCTGGGTGCTATTACCACTCGCATCTTATGGGTGGGGGGATATCCATTCTTAATGGCCTTTACAACTGGAGGGCTGGTGGCCGTGGTCTTTGCTCTGATCGTCGGTCATCCGGCACTCCGCTTAAGGGGCATCTACTTTGCTATTGGTACCCTTGGTTTGGCTCAAATATTAAAGATTACGGTTGGCAATATTTTACCAACGGTAGCTGACTTACCGGGCGATTACATCGCTACTTATAATCTTATCCCACGTTATTACCTCTTTTTGATCTTGGCCGTCATCATGGTCGTTGTAGTCTATCTTGTCGGTCATTCTAAATTGGGATTAGGGATGGTGGCTGTACGAGAGGACGAGGAAGCGGCGGAGGCTTCAGGGGTGAACCCCTTTCGGCAGAAGATGATTTCCCTGGCCATCAGCAGCTTCTTCGCTGGGTTAGCAGGGGGAGCTTTTGCCTTTTATCAAGTCAGTTATTATCATGATCTTCCTTTCAGCCCGACCTGGACCTTTGATGCCCTTCTGATCACCTTCGTGGGAGGGGTAGGTACGATTGTTGGTCCCATTATTGGAGCCTTCTTCTACGCGATCTTTAGGGAATTCTTCGCACGGGCTTTCCCGGAGCTTCATGTCTTCATCTTTGGCACCCTCTTTATTCTGGTCGTTTTGCTTCTGCCCGGAGGGTTGGTGGAGGCGGTATCGAGAATTCGTAGACTCATTAGGGCGAAGAAAACGGATACGGGATTCTCCTGAGCGGCTCCCGGTTGCAAAACCAGCGAAAGAGGTGGATGATCAATCTTGTTTGGCAGACAATTTTTGTTTAGTATATGTAGACATGCCAAAGAATTCCCAGGAGTTGAAGAAGGGAAGTTCTTTTCCATTTCGACACAGCGAGTAATGGGATTTTCGTTTTCCATCTCGACTGATTTGGGCTATGGAAAGTCCAGTGGACTTTAATACCTGGTCTTTTCCGTTGCTCCTGATCAAATATGAAATTTAATGAGAGGGGAGGTGTTGATACGGGAGGATAACGGATGAAGAGGAGGAATGGGAGAGCATTCGAAGAAAAAGGAATGTTAGGAAAGGAGCGAATTTATGAAAAAGAGCTGGATTGCCTTTTTAACAATGGTATTCTGCGTCGTCTTTATAAGTCCTGGCTGGGCGGCCTATAAGATCGGGTTCGTGGCCTCCATCACCGGCCCCGCCTCTTGGTTGGGCGAGCCAGAAAAGAATACTGCTCTCATGCTCCGAGAGTGGATTAATGCCGCAAGTGGGATCAGGGGCGTACCCATCGAAATCGTCATTGAGGATTCGAAGGGAATGGAAGCCGACGCCGTTTTGGCAACCAAGAAGTTGATAGAGAGGGATAACGTTCTGGTAGTCATCGGATCTTCTACGACCGGTGAATCGATGGCGATGGTCCCCATCTGTGAGCAGGTTGAGACACTGATGATCTCGATGGCCGCAGCGTTATCCATTGTCACACCGGACGATGAAATGAAGAGGATGGAGGCATCAAAAAAACCGTGGCTTGAAGTCCCGAAGAAGCAGCGGTACTGGATTTTTAAGGTTGCTCCAAGCGATGCCTCTGCTGTTGAAAAAATTTATATTTATTGCCAGGCTAAGAAGATTAAGAGGGTGGCCATTATCACGGTTAGCGCCGGATTTGGGGTGGAGGGCCGTCGGCAATTAAAGCGGCTGGCTCCCAAATATGGTATTGAAATTGTTGCGGATGAACTCTATGGGCCGAAAGATACCGACATGACCGCTCAATTGACGAAGATCAAGGCCTCTCCCGCCCAGGCAGTGATCAACTGGTCTGTCGGTCCCACCCAAGTGATCGTGACGAAGAACTGGAGTGATCTGGGGATGAGAGGGAAGATCCCCTTGATTCAGAGCCATGGGTTTGGAAATAAAAGTAATATTAAATTGGCGGGAGGGGCTGCCGAGGGGGTCATTACTCCTCTTGGCCGTGTCCTCTATGCTGAAAAGGTTGACCCCAAGAATCCCCAGAAACCCGTTATTATGAAGTATAAGACAGAATATGAGAAGCGATTCAAAAGCGATGTCTCCACCTTCGGAGGCCATGCGTATGATGCGATCATGATGGTCGCGGATGCGTTAAAAGCGGTCGGCGCGGATAAGAAGGGCATCAGGGACTATCTTGAAACTAAAATACGTAACTGGCCGGGTACAGGTGGAATATACAATATGTCGCCTACGGATCACACAGGTTTTGGGGCGGACGGCTTTGAGATGATGGAAGTCGTCCATGGCGAGTGGGAGTTTGCGAAATGATTCATGTGGGGAGAGGCGGAGCGATCAGCCTCTCTTTTTTTATAAGTGAGGTTTGTTGAAGAATGAGTTTGTTCAGCGAGATCCTTCAGTTTGTGTTCACCGGTTTAACGATCGGGTCGATCTATTCCATGGTCGGTCTTGGTTTCAACATCATCTATAATGCGACGACCATTATCAATTTGGCTCAAGGAGAATTTGTGATGTTTGGCGGGTTGATCATGGTCTTTCTCACAGTGGTTCTCAAATTTCCTCTCTTTGTTGGTTTTCCCCTGACGGTCATTGTTGTGATGGCAATCGGGGCCGTCTTTGAGCGCTTTGCTATCCATCCTTTAAGGAATGCTTCGCTTCTTACCTTGATTATTGTCACAATTGCTGCCTCCATTCTTTTTCGAGGGATTGCGATGTTTATCTGGGGGAAAGACCCTTATAGCCTTCCGCCCTTTACCCCGGGGAGCCCGGTCATGATCGGGGGGGCAGTGATTATGCTTCAGACCTTTTGGGTATTGGGGACGACGCTGGCCATTGTCGTATTAACGACCCTCTTTTTCGGGAAGACGATCGTCGGGAAGGCAATGAGCGCCTGTTCCTTCAACCCTATGGCCGCAAGTCTGATGGGTATCCACGTGAGGAAGATGATCCTCATCTCATTCGCATTGAGCGCCGGCTTGGGAGCAGTGGCAGGGATAGTGATCACTCCCATGTCCTTGATGGATTACGATCGCGGACCCATGTTGGCGGTCAAAGGGTTTTGTGCGGCTGTCCTTGGCGGACTGGGCGTGGGTTATGGTGTGGTGCTGGGAGGGTTTATTGTCGGATTACTGGAATCCCTTACAGCAGGTTTAATCCATTCCGGGTTTAAGGATGCCGTGGCGTTAGTGATCCTCCTCTTTATCCTCTGCTTTAAACCCAGTGGCATCTTTGGCAGTGAAGAGGTCAGCAAGATTAAAAAGTTTTAGAGGTGAGGCAAATGGGGAAGGAGAATAGGAGAGCCGTATTCATTCTTATGATCTGCTTAGGCATCTTCCCCTTTTTTATCCGCAGCGATTATTACCTCAGTATCATGATTTTTATTGGGATCAATGCCATCATCGTGATGGGATTGAGCCTCCTGATGGGATATGCGGGTCAGATCTCATTGGGGCATGCTGCCTTTTTCGGGATCGGCGCTTATTGCAGCGGGGTCCTTACGGTTAAACTGGGCTTCTCGATATTTACGGCTTTTTTTTGTGGCATTTTTCTATCTACCATCATGGCGATGGCCATCGCGATCCCTACGTTGAAACTGAAGGGCCATTACCTCGCGGTGGCCACGCTTGGCTTTGGTGAAATCATTTATGTCATCTTCAATGAGCTTTTGGAAATTACGGGTGGGCCCTCCGGACTTTCCGGCATCCCTTCGATTCATTTTTTCGGTTATTCCTTCAAAGGAGGGTGGAGATACTTTTATTTGGTCTGGACTGTTGCAATCCTTCTTCTTATTTTCTCTCTGAATATCATTCATTCGAGGATTGGAAGGGCTTTGCGGGCGGTTCACGGCAGTGAAGTTGCTGCACAGGCGATGGGTGTGAATGTGAGCCAGTTTAAAATTCAGGTTTTTGTGCTCAGTGCGATTTATGCCTCGGTAGCAGGGACACTCTACGCTCATTTTGTTACCTTCATCAGTCCTTCTACCTTCAGTCTTTTTGTCTCAATCCTGTTATTGATGATGGTGGTGATTGGGGGAGGAGGGAGCATATGGGGGGCCTTATTGGGGGCTGGGATACTGACCGTTCTGCCGGAGTCTTTACGGGCCTTTAGGGATTTTGATATCTTGGTTTATGGAATCATCCTGATGACCATTCTTCTATTCATGCCGGAGGGGATATTCAAGGGATTAACTCTCTCGCTGATATGGATGAGGAAAAAATGGTGATGCCTCAGCCTATTCTTGAAACCTCACGATTGAGGAAGATCTTTGGAGGGTTGATGGCCGTCGTTGACCTAAATTTTAAAGTCATGCCCGGCCAGATCAAGGCGATCATCGGGCCAAACGGTGCGGGGAAGACCACCCTTTTTAACATCATTACTGGAATCCTTCCCCCCACAGGAGGAACGATTCGGTTTAAGGGAAGGGAGATTAGCGGCGAGAAGCCCCATCGCATCGCGCAGAAAGGGATCTCCCGAACCTTTCAGACCGTTGAACTCTTTGGGAATATGACCGTTTTGGAGAATGTGATGGTGGGTCGTCACGTCCGAACAAAAAAGGGACTGATTCAATCCGGGCTGAGGCTTCCAGGAGTAAAAAGGGAGGAGAGGCTCGTTTTAGAAATGGCTCAAGAGAAACTGGAGGTCGTTGGTTTAATGCGAAGGGCCAATGAATCGGCTTCTGGCATACCTCTCGGGGAACAGAAATTGCTCGAGATTGCGAGGGCCTTGGCCACCGATCCACAGCTCCTCCTATTAGACGAACCTGCGGCTGGCCTGAATGAAACCGAGAAATTGAGGATTGGGGAGATCATCAGAAAAATTCGTGGAAGCGGAATTACGGTACTTTTGGTAGAACACCATATGGATTTGGTTATGAACATTTCGGATGAGATCGTCGTCCTGAACTACGGAGAGAAGGTTGCCGAAGGAACACCGGAGGAAGTGAAAGGAGATGAGAAGGTGATTGACGCCTACCTGGGGGTGGAGATCAGGTATGCTTGAGGTGAGGAGGTTGAATTCCTTTTACGCAGCGGTTCAAGCTTTGAAAAACGTGTCTATCTCCGTCAAAAAAGGGGACATCATCACCATTATCGGAGCCAATGGCGCTGGCAAGACAACGCTGCTCAAAACCATTTCTGGACTCATACTCGAGCATGACGGGAATATTCTTTATGAAGGAAAATCTCTCTCGGGTCTCCTTCCAGGGGAGATCGTGGCCCTGGGGATCTGCCTGGTGCCAGAAGGAAGGCAGATTTTTGGCCACCTCTCTGTTCTTGATAACCTGAAATTAGGGGCCTACCTATACTATGATAGAAGGCATAAGGATGAAATCAGAGAGAATATGGAGAAGGTCTATGCGATCTTTCCGATTTTGAAAAACCGCCGCAGACAACTCTCTGGAACATTGAGCGGGGGGGAGCAGCAGATGCTGGCTATCGGCCGAGCCATGATGTCACGGCCCAAATTGATGATGATGGATGAACCTTCCATGGGTTTGGCACCCTTAATGGTCAGGGAGATTTTCCGGGTGATCCAGGAACTGCATCATGATGGAACCACGATCCTTCTAGTAGAACAGAATGCGAGAGCCGCTTTAAAGATGGGTGTCTTCGGATATGTGTTGGAGACGGGTGAAATTGTTCTTCAGGGCGATACGAAGATTCTTTTAGAAGATGAGAAGGTGAAACATGCCTACCTGGGGAAGTGAGGCGTATTCTTGTTCCCACAACTTGCGGTTTGGCTTCCCAATCTACTGATGAAGTAGCAAGGTCATCTCTGAATGGTGGATGCACGCTGGGCCAGGGGAATCGATGTTCAGGATGCTACGGCTCATACGGTCCCCGGCACCTCTATCTATCCCTCGCGTGTCTCCTTGTTGTTTCTTTTGGCCACCAGGGTAATAAATCAGAGGTTACCGTGTTTCGGAGCATATGAGGGACTTTCTCCCCCTTTGCCTGGGCCTCCATCCCAAAGAGAAAAACCGATTCTTTGAAATATTTCTTCATCCTCAGTCTCTTAGGAATGACGCCTGTTTGTCCCGATTTCTTCAAATTGGATTGGGCCATCAGAATCTGGTAAGCGATCTCCTTTGCCCCTCTCGGGAAAGAGAATGGAGTAAGAATTTGGTGGATGGCCCAACGGGTCGTCTGTGCCAGGTAGAGGTAGTTCTCTCTTTTTCCGAGAAAGGGATGTTCGGGGGTGACGGCTCGAAGAAACGGAGTGAGAAAAAGGGCAAGAAGAATCGATTCCGATACCGTTCTCCCTGTTTTGATCAATTGATCCACAAGATCGAAGAGGGAGAGAAAAACTTCCTGGGTCTTTTCCATGGAGAGGCTGCGATTTCCAAGGGCTCTCTCCAGATCTGGGAAAAGAGAAAAGAGCAGGCCTGTTTGAAGCATGAAGTGGAGAGAGGGGTTTGCCGCGCCTTCCCTCAATTCCCGCAGGAATTCGTCTCGAAGGCGAGACGGAGGACATTGTCGTATCTCTTCCCGATGCCGGAGGATGGCCTCATACGTTTTTTCTTCAACGCGGAAACCCGTTCGGGCGGCATGGCGGATGACTCGAATCATTCTAACGGGATCTTGTTGAAATCGTTCGTCCGGATCGCCGATGGTTCGGATGATCCGACTGTGAAGGTCGGCTATCCCGCCGACGTAGTCTATAATGGAAAAATCTGCGATATTGTAAAAGAGGCCGTTAATGGTGATGTCGCGTCGCAGGGCATCCTCTGCCGGCGTTCCAAAACTCTCTTTTCGTACGAGCTCACCTTGCTCCGTTTCTATTTCTTCAAATTCCGATCGGCTCCGAAAAGTAGATAGTTCGATGATCTTCCCTCCCCTGAAAAAGACGTGGACCAGTCGGAACCGGCGTCCGATGATGCGGCTGTTCCGAAAGAGACCGCTGATCTCATGTGGGTGAGCGTTTGTGGCGACGTCGAAGTCTTTTGGGACCTTTCCGAGAAGCAGATCCCGAACGCTGCCACCGACGAGATAGGCTAAAAAGCCGTTTCGGTGAAGGCGGTAGAGAACCTTCAGCGCCTCTTCATCGATCATTTTTCTCGAAATCGGGTGTTGGCTTCTTGGAATAATGGTAGGGGTCATAAAGGATCAATCCCGATGGCGAAGGAACTCGATGATCCCGGGGAGAATAGAAAGAATAATAATCGCAAAGATGACTATCGAAAAGTTTTGCTTGATGATAGGGATGTTTCCGAACATGTAGCCCCCGAGAACAAGCAACACGACCCAGGCAATCCCTCCGGAAACATTGTAGATAATAAAACGTCTGTAGGTCATGGTTCCAATGCCCGCGACGAAGGGTGCAAACGTCCGTATAATGGGAATGAATCGAGCAAGGATAATCGTTTTCCCTCCATATCTCTCGTAGAACCGATGAGTGCGATACAGGTGCTTCTTGTTTAGGAAACGTGACTTCTCTTTATTGAACACTTTTGGACCGACTGCGTAACCGATCCAGTAATTCACCGTATCTCCTGCAATGGCAGCCATGGACAAAGATATGATCAACCACTTCATATCTAAGGAACCAAGGGCAGCAAACGTACCTCCGGCAAAAAGCAGAGAGTCTCCTGGGAGGAAAGGGGTGACGACCAATCCGGTTTCCAAAAAGATGATGAAAAAGAGAATCCCGTATGTCCAAGTCCCGTAGCTCCGAATGACCAAGTCGAGATGTCTGTCAAGGTGCATTAGGATTTCAAGAAAGGCATTTATCAGTTCCATAAATCGCGCCATCATTATTTCTTATATCTTAAAAACTAAAACGTTTCAGAACATCCTTGTGGATACAGGATCTAAAAAGAGCCCTTACGGGTTTACCTCAGCTTCTTAATCCATTGGTGAATTTGTTCATGGTAGATGTAGAAGACTAAGATGATCAGCGCGGAAATCCCCGACAGGAGCAAAAAGAGCTTGTACTGATGCTCAAAAGCCTTCGCTCCCTGTAGCGTAGCCATCAGTGTCCCCGGTATCCTTCCAATAGTGGAAATAATGAGAAAAATACCGAGATGCATCGGCGTCAAACCCAAGATGTAGCACAAAGCGTCTTTTGGAAATCCCGGGATTAAGAAGAGAAAGAAGCTGAGGATGAGGCCTTCATGGCCGATCAAATAATCGAACTTCTTCATCGTCTTGGGTGAAACAACTTTTTCAACTGCCCACTTCTCGAAAATCCTGGCGATGCTGAAGGCAAGCCAGGACCCCAGTATGAGGCCGATCATGGAGTAGAGCATCCCAGCCCACACCCCGAACAGGTAGCCTCCTAAGAATTCGATCGCTCCTCCTGGAATAGGAGCAACAACCACCTGGATCACTTGAAGCAGGATAAAAGCGAGGGGAGAATAGACCCCGAAAGAGGAGATGAATGCTTTTAATCGATGGTGACTCTCAAAGAGATCCCAGAGTCTAGCAGATAGAAGCCATAGCTGGGAATGATATTGATAAATAATAAAAACGAAGAGTCCCGTGAGGCCAAGAATTCCTGCCCATACCCATTTTGATCGGAATGATAATTTCATTGACCGAGATTCAATCTATCCTACGTTGATTGTCCGTCTTTCCGTAAAAGAGTGAATTTAGAAGGCATCTGGAGGAACGCTCCACCCCTTGATCACTTCCCTTTAACTTAGATGGGCCAACGTGTCAATATCTCATGTAATCTCGTCTGTGAGAATCTCCTCAGGTTTCTTCTTGAATATTTTACAGAGCAAAATGCTCACCTCATAGAGCCCCATGAGAGGAAAGGCCATGAGCACCTGAGAGATCAGATCGGGGGGAGAGATAATGAAGGCAAAGATGAAGATGAGAAGAATAGCATATCTTCTCTTTTGGGCCAAGATCTTAGCGTTGATCACTCCGATCCTTGCCAGAATGAGTAAGAGGATAGGAAATTCGAAAACCAAGCCGAAAGTCAATAAAAATTTGACGCTAAAAGAGAGGTACTCATTCATGTCCGGCATGGGCTTGATCGTGTTGGAGGCGTACCTCAAAAGGAATTTACAACCAAAGGGAAGGGCAACGAAGTATCCGAAAAGAATACCGAGTGCGAAGAAAAGGGAACCGCCAAGGACAAAAAGTAGAACGTATCTCCTCTTATCCTGATCCAGTCGGCTAACGACCAATCCCCAGATTTGATAAAGAATAAAGGGCGAGGCCAACATAAGGCCTGCAACGAAGCCGACCTTCATGTAGGTAAAGAAGGCTTCGGCGATGGTCCGGAAAATCAACGTACTCTCAACGTGAATGTTCTGGATATTATTGATAAGAGGGGCAATCAGGATCTCGAAAATGGAATCGGAAAAATAGTAGCAAATGAGGAAACCCGCTCCCACCGCAATAAACGAAAGAATCAATCGTTTCCTTATCTCCTGGAGATAAGTCGCAAGCGGGGCTTTCTTGTCAGCCATCCCTTAGCCCCCCGATTTCTGATTCTTTTCCTCTATCCCATTTGCAACGGACACGGAAGCTAAAGGTAATTTCTTCTCAGAGACAGGCTCCTCTTTGGGAAACGATGCGTCTTTGGCACTGTCGGAATGCGTCATGTATTCGGATGTTTTTTCAGCCAAATCAGCCAAAAGATCTATTCCGGTCAAGTTGGTTCTCATCTTTTCCAAATCTTTAATTCCGATACTCTCCTTCATCTCTTCGGTTGTCTTCCTAAGCTCTCCCATTGCCTTACCGATGGTTCTGGCCAATTCCGGAAGCCTTTTGGGTCCGAAGACAATCAAAGCGATAGCCAAGATGACCAACAAATCCGGCCCTGCTAGCATAAAACACCCCCGTAAAATTCGAAAAGATACAATTCAAGTGATGAACGATGCGAAGAACCCTCTACTGTTTACTCCCGCCTGAGATCTCATCAGGTTTCTTGGGAGTGACGTCGATCTTCTCTCTTTCGGTTGTCGCGCTTTTGAAATTTCGGATCGCTTTTCCCAGGTTTTCCCCGATCTGAGGAAGCTTTCCCGCACCGAAAACGATCAGAGCAATGATTAAGATGACTATCAACTCCGGCATTCCAAGACTTCCCATCTTTTTCCTCCTTTGAATCATTTAAATTAAGTCCATGTGGGCTCGCCTTAAATTATGCTATATGGGAATCATCCTCGCCATGTCTTTGTCGTTTTCGGACGATTAAGAGATGGTAGGTCGGGTATTCAAAGGTAACCCATATTCTTAATAGCGAAGTGACGACACCTCTCGATCGAGGGAAGAAACTGAGAGCCAGAGGCGGACGTAAATGGGAACAATCCATTTTCTTCTTTACTATCTAACTATTTACCACAATTTCTTGTGACTGTCAACGAGAGGCCCCCCACACGAATTGGACTTGACAAACGGTCGAAATCGGAAAAGAATATTAAACATAACTTCTGATATTTCAGAAGCTTTGAAAACAATGAAAGGAGGGCTCGTTATGGGAAAACAGATTGAGTGGGAGACCTCTCTCACTACAGCCAGGGCAAAGGCAAAGAAAGCGAAAAAGCTAATCCTGATGGACTTTTACAACAATCTCTGAATTGGGTGTCAACAGCTGGCAGCTGTTACTTACCCCGATCCCAATGTCTGTTTCTCAGTAGAGAATAACTTCACCCCCCTCCAAATTGATTTCAACAGGAACAAGGCTTTGGTGAAGCGCTATGCGGTTAAGTGGACCCCTACGATCATCATCCTGGATTCGGATGGGGAAGAGCACCATCGCTTTGTCGGATATTTGCCTCCTGAGGACTTTATTGCCCAGATCATCCTCGGCAAGGGCAAGGTTGAATTTGATCTTGATCGTTTTGAACAGGCCATGCAGTGTTTTCAGGAAATCCTGGTTCGGTTTCCCAAGGCAGACGCGGCCCCTGAGGCTCAGTACTATTTAGGAGTTTCGAAATATAAAGCGAGCCATGATCCGAAAGAGCTGAAATCAGGGTTCGAAATTCTTCAAAGGGATTATCCGAATAGCGAGTGGACCAAGAAGGCCCAAGTCTATTCCCTGATCCCCTAATTCGCCTTAAGTTGTTCTCGATTGGCAGGTGAGTCTGCTTTCCGAAACTTTAGAATGTGGCGACGGCAGACGGTTTGCAAACTAACTCTTAACGAAAGGAGATCAAGATGAAGAAGCATGCGGCATGGACATGGATGTTGGTCTTATTGGTTGTAGCTGTATTGGGAATGGGTCTTCCGGTCTATGGGCAGGAAAAAGCCAAACAAGAAACCCCTGCCAAGGAGATGGGGAAAGAGGCAGCTGCCTTCGCAGTGAAACGGTTGGTTGTTGGAACGGGAGTGGAGGATGGTGAGCCCGTGGGGGTTGCGGAGACGTTCCCTGCCTCGGCAGAGAAGGTCTACTGCTTCTTAGAGGCAACCGATATCGCTAAAGATACAGAGGTCTCCTTTGTCTGGTTTAATGGTGACAAAGAGCTGTCGAAATTCAGTGTGCCGCTCAAGATGGGACCGAAGTGGAGGACCAACGCTTACAAGAATTTAAGAGGATTAAAAGGGGACTGGAAAGTAGAAATCAGGAATTCCGACGGGAAAGTGGTGAAAGACGTTAAATTCAAGGTGGAATAAATTTGTGCCGTTCAGTGGCGCCAAGGTGCGCTCTTCAGGAGGGGTATAAATCCCAGCTCCTAACCCCCCTTATCCCCCCTTAAATCAAGGGGGGAAATAAGAGGGATACAAGAGGGAGATAATACCAATGCAAAGCCTGGAAGAGTCCTTTTCTGGTTTGGCAATTACGTATTAATGCGTGGCACGTGATTTCTTATTGGGTGAAAACGACAGCCCAGAGGTGACGCTGTGGCAACGGCAAGAGGTGCTGATCAGGATGGTGCGACGAGGCTCCATCCTTTTCTTTATACTCTCGAATAAGTCCAACAACGCCTCCGGCGAGTATCCTCCAACTCCGGGCGCCAGTTGTCGGCTGCGGATCACACTTGATTCAAAATGCTCCTTCATATCCTCTAAGATCCGATAGAGGGGCTTCGGGCGCCTTTGCTTTGTGATGGTGCAATATTGAGCGGGTTCGGGGCAGTCCTCGGGACAAAGAAAAGTGGCAAGGCTGGTATAGAGATCACCTGTTTTACCTATCATGGGGTTGGGCAGCCCGGAAAGGGGAGGGACCTCTGCTCTTTTTCCACCCCAAGGCTTTGATTGAGAAAGAATGAATTCAAAAGCGAGGTGGAAGGGAACCGAGGGGATGATATAGTCCGCTTTTCGGCTCTTTGATAGAAATTGTTTGAGATATAACGTTCCATCGCAAACCTCGGATTCTACAGGCAGATGAGAGACTTTTTTGAGAGCCCCTTTGCTCCGATCGACAACGATGATTCTTGAGCGGGGATTATTTTGAAGTAGTCTCTCTGCAGCCCGGCTTCCAAAGCGACCGCATCCGATAATCAGGTAAGTGGCGGGATTCTCGTTCATCTGAGTGACTTGGAAGGTGAGAAAAAATTGTTCCTCTTATGTCTCAGCCCTTTCAGGATGGCTCTCTTTCCAAACTTTAGAATGCGTGGCATCAGAGGTGTGCAACCATTCGTGGCAGTAGGCACATGAAGCTACTACGATTAGACCGCGAAAAGTTGCCGGTAAGAGGTTCCGCTCTAAAGTTCTCCAAGAGAACCACCCTTGCGGGTCCGATTCTATTTTTATCGGTTTTCTAATTTTTTTACACGCTCTCAGTGGCGTTTTGGGAGTTCGCAAAGCTCGATGAGAACACCACTTGAGGATTTGGGGTGGACGAAAGCGACTCTTGTGTCGTGAGCCCCAGGTCTTGGCTTCTGGTCAATCAGCGCTATTCCTTTTTCGAGATACGCTTTCACCTCCGCTTCCACGTCATCCACTTCAAAACAGATGTGATGGATACCCTGGCCTTTAGTCTCCAAAAATTTGACAAGGGGAGAATCGGGCCCGGCAGGCTGGACCAATTCAATATTGGACTCCCCGATCTTGAGAAACCCCACTCTTGTCTTTTGAGCGGTCACCACCTCCACCCCTGAGAGGTTTAGCCCCAGGACGTTCTGGTAGAACTTCGCTGCCTCTTCGATGTTATTCACCGCAACAGCAATATGATTAATCTTCTTAACCATTGTTTTTCTCCTTACCCCGCACTCTCCCCCTCTCCCCCGAGGGGGAGAGGGAACGGGTGAGGGGCGATTCACGTGGTTTTGACGTTTTCCCTGATGTATTGAATAATGTCTTCTGTAGAGGCGCCGGGTTGAAAGATCTCCCGAATTCCAGCTTTTTTCAGGGCGGGAATGTCTTCGACAGGGATGATCCCTCCTCCAAATACGAGAATATCTTCCGCCTTCTTTTCTTTGAGAATCTGAACAACCTTTGGAAAAAGATTGTTGTGGGCGCCGGAGAGACTGGAGAGACCTACAACGTCTACGTCTTCCTGGATGGCCGCGCTTGCAATCTGTTCAGGGGTTTGTCGTATTCCGGTGTAGATCACTTCCATCCCGGCATCTCTCAGGGCCCGTGCAATCACTTTGGCGCCCCTGTCGTGACCGTCCAATCCTGGCTTTGCAATGAGCACCCTTATCTTTCGGGCCATAAATACCTCCAAATTCGCAAAGCGCAATGAGCAGAGCGCATAGCGTCCAAAATCCCAAATCACAAATTTCAAATCCCAAATAAGCTCCAAATTCCAATTTCAAATGACCGAAAAGATTTCGTTTTGAATTTAGGTGATTGAGATTTATTTGAGATTTGGTGCTTGGGATTTGGTGCTTCCATATCCCTATGCTCTATGCTCCATGCCCTTTGCTTTTATCGTTCTCTATATTCCCCGAATACGTCTCTCAAGGTGTCCGAGATTTCTCCTAATGTCGCGTAGACCTTAACGGCCTCCAAAATAGGGGGCACCACATTATCCGTGCCCTCGGCAGCTCTCTTCAGAACGGCTAAGGCCTCTCTCACCTTGGCATTGTCTCTCTCTTTCTTAACCCGTGCGAGTTTTTGCTTCTGGTATTGTTCCACTTCGGGCTTGATACGAAGGATATCTTTAAGGGGTTGCTCTTCGACCTGAAATTGGTTCAATCCGACAATAATCCGCTTTTTGGCTTCGATTTCCTTCTGGTATTGATAAGCGCTTTCGGCAATCTCCTCCTGAATATAACCTGATTCGATGGCTTTGATCGCCCCTCCCATCGTCTCGATTTTCTCGATGTATTCCATCGACCTTTTCTCTATCTCCCCCGTAAGGGCTTCCACGGCATAAGACCCTCCGAGAGGGTCGATTAAATCGGCGACGCCGCTTTCGTAAGCGATGAGCTGCTGGGTTCTCAGCGCAAGCCTGACAGAATCTTCGGTGGGCAAGGCATAGGCTTCGTCCCTGGAATTGGTATGCAGCGACTGTGTCCCTCCTAACACGGCTGCCAGGGCCTGGAAGGCAACCCGCACCACGTTGTTGTCGGGCTGCTGAGCGGTGAGCGAACAGCCGGCCGTCTGAGTGTGAAACCGCAGCATACACGACTCGTCCCTTTTCGCTTTGAATCGTTCCTTCATGATTTTTGCCCAAAGCCTTCGAGCCGCCCTGAATTTTGCAATCTCTTCGATGAAGGTATTATGGCAACAAAAAAAGAAGGCGAGCCTGGAGGCAAAAGAATCCACGTCGAGACCCGCCCGAATGGCTGCCTCCACGTAAGCGATGCCGTCGGCGATCGTAAAGGCCACTTCTTGGACAGCCGTGCAACCTGCCTCACGCATATGATAGCCACTGATGCTAATCGTGTTCCATCGGGGGACATGGTTTTTGCAAAATGCAAAAATATCGGTGACGATGCGCATCGATTCGAGCGGGGGATAAATGTAAGTTCCTCTCGCTGCGTATTCCTTCAAGATATCATTCTGAATCGTTCCTTGAAGGACGTCGCTTTTCACCCCTTGCTTTTCTGCCATAGCGAGATACATCGTCAAAAGGATAGCGGCGGTGGCGTTGATCGTCATGGAAGTGGAGACCTTATCCAAAGGGATGCCGTCAAAAAGGATCTCCATATCTTTCAAGGTATCGATGGCGACGCCCACCTTTCCAACCTCCCCGACAGATAAAGGGTGGTCCGAATCGTAACCAATCTGCGTCGGAAGGTCGAAGGCAACGCTCAAACCCGTTTGTCCGTGCTCCAGGAGATACTTATAGCGTTTATTGGTTTCCTCCGGCGTGGCAAATCCGGCGTACTGGCGCATGGTCCAGAGTCGACCCCGGTACATGGTCGGCTGGACTCCGCGAGTGAACGGAAACTCTCCGGGAAAGCCGAAATCATCACAGTAATCCAGGTCAGCGGTATCCAGGGGAGTATAGAGGCGCTTCAGCGCAATGTGGGAAGTTGTCTTAAAAACAGGCTCCCTCTCGGCTGCCTTTGAGAGGGTTTTCTTGAGGATCGACGTTTCCCACCTCTCAAATTCGTCTCGAATGTTTTTGGCCATGATCTACTCCTATTGCGGATGTCGGATTTCGGATTGCGGAATACAAAATTTGGAATTAAAATTCTTTCTGATCAGGGGTTTAAAACTCCGCATTCCGCAATTAACAATCCGCATTCATAAGGGTATGTTCCCGTGTTTCCGCCAGGGATTGGTATCGACTTTTGTCTTCAAAATATCCAGAGCCTGGATAATTTTCGGACGGGTCTCCTCAGGCTCGATGATCTCATCCACATATCCTAATTCCGCGGCCTTATAAGGACTGGCAAATTTCTCATGATATTCGGCAACCAGTTGCTGCCGCGCTTCCTTGGGATCTTTCCCCTCTTTAATTTCGTTTCGGAAGATGATATTCACCGCCCCCTCTGCACCCATGACTGCGATTTCGGCGGTGGGGTAACAGTAATTGATATCTCCCCGGATGTGTTTGCTCGACATGACATCGTAGGCCCCCCCATAACCTTTGCGGGTGATGATCGTAATCTTTGGGACCGTCGCTTCACAGAATGCGTAAAGGAGTTTAGATCCGTGACGAATGATTCCTCTCTCCTCCATATCCATCCCGGGAAGAAAACCCGGGACATCGACGAAGGTGACAATAGGAATGTTGAAACAGTCACAGAAGCGAACAAATCGGCCGGCCTTCACCGAAGAATCTGGGTCGAGGGATCCGGCCAGCCAATTAGGTTGATTAGCCACAATCCCCACGGGCATTCCGTTATAACGGGCAAAACCGACGATGATGTTCTTGGCCCAATCTTTCTGGACTTCAAGGAAATAGCTGTTATCCACAGTCGGCAGAATCACTTTTTTCATGTCGTAGGCCTTCTTGGAATCTTCCGGGACTGCCGTCTCTAACGATTCATCCATTCGATTGGGATCATCCGCACATTCGATGATCGGCGGCTTCTCCCGATTATTCTGTGGGAAAAATCGGATCAACTCCTTGATCAGGTGAATGGTATCCTCATCACTCTCGCCAGCAAAATGGGCCACTCCACTTTTTCCCATGTGGACCTTTGCTCCTCCTAAGAGTTCAGAGGTGATCGGCTTTCCGTCCGGGGTCTCTGTCTTACCCAAGGCTGCCCGGATGACGTCCGGACCCGTGATATGCATATAGCTTGTCCCCTTGGTCATTAGGATGAAATCGGTCATGGCTGGGGAATAGACGGCTCCTCCTGCGCAAGGCCCCATGATGGCTGAGATTTGGGGAATCACACCAGAGGAGAGGACATTTCTCAGAAAAATATAGGCATAACCGGCAAGACTCTCTACCCCCTCTTGAATTCTTGCTCCTCCAGAATCATTTAAACCAACCATCGGGGCTCCTGTCTTCATGGCGAGGTCCATCACTTTACAAATCTTTTCCGCGAAAGCCATTCCCAGAGCCCCGCCGAATACAGTAAAATCCTGCGAAAAGACGAACGCGAGGCGGCCTTCAATCTTTCCATAACCTGTCACCACGCCATCCCCAAAAAACTTCTTCTTCTCCATCCCAAAGTCGGTGCAACGATGGGTGACAAAACGGTCCAGTTCAACAAACGTTCCAGGATCGAAGAGAAGATCAATTCTTTCACGGGCAGTCAATTTCCCGTCTCGATGCTGCTTATCGATTCTTTCCTGACCTCCACCCAACGAGGCTTCAGATCTCCTTTTTTCAAGCTCCTTTCGAATTGCGTCGATCGATCCCATAAAGGCCTCCCCCTTTTCTCGTGTCCGTGCCCGTGATTCGTGATCCTTGAAATTGAATTCCTATTTCACCTCGTTGTTTCATTTCTGATTTTTCATTTTGCAATGATAATTGGTCACTTCATCGGCCATCACCCTTTCGGCCATGGAGTAAGGGTCAATCCGGCGATAGATTAGGTCATCGATGATCTTGTCCCATTCTCCCTCTTTTTCGAGTTTCTCAATAAAATGGGATGTGGCTTCTGTCTTAAGGATTTCCAGAAAGGTCGTCTTGGTCCTTTCTCTCAACTTTTTCTCAAAGCCTTTACCCTGTTCCAAGGCCTGCCTATGACGATAGATCCCGTGAACCAGTTCAAAGATCCCTTTCCCCAAGGTTGCCTCTGTTTTAAAAATGAGGGGCTCCCAACCGTTGTCTCTCCTCGGACTCATCTCGAGAACCATTCTGAGATCTCGTTCCACCTTATCTGCCCCGTCGCGATCACATTTGTTGACAACAAAGAGGTCTCCGATTTCTATAATCCCAGCTTTGATTGCTTGTATATCATCTCCTGATCCCGGGACGAGGACGACAATAGAGGTATAGGCCGTGTTGACAATCTCTACTTCATCCTGCCCGACGCCCACCGTTTCAACCAGGATGATGTCCTTTCCCATCGCATCCATCACGTTGATAATATCTTGGGTCGAGCGGGAAAGGCCACCGAGACACCCGCGGGTCGCCAGGGAGCGAATAAATACGCCTTCGTCTGTGGCGTGACGCTGCATCCGGATTCGATCTCCTAAGATTGCTCCTCCGGAAAAAGGACTGGTCGGATCGACAGCCACAATCCCAAGGCTTTTCCCTTCCTTGCGAAAGATGTCCACCATCTTATCAACAATGGTGGACTTACCGGAACCCGGAGGACCAGTAATCCCGACGATATAAGCCCTTCCTGTCTTGGGATAAAGCTCTTTCAATGATTGCAGAGCGCTTGGGATACGATCGTCAATATCCCGCATTAGCCTGGAGGCCGCCCGGATATCCCCCTTCAAAATTCGTGTGGCCAGACTCATAATTTCAACAAGATACCAAAGTTAGCAAGAAGAGGCAACAGATGAAATAAGAATTGAGAGTTTAGAGTTAAGAATTGAAATTCATAACTCATAATTCATTAGTAGTGTCCCAACGTTGAG
>DBZJ01000016.1 GCA_002311635.1 Syntrophaceae bacterium UBA1163 | reverse complement strand
CCAGTTTTTGGGGAGTACTATAAATAACGCGACCGACCCGTAATGGATGGTTCATTCACGTCTGAGCCAAATCAAGTTTTATGGTGTTCTTTTCTAATTGACATCGAACTCCGTTTTTCATATATTCAACTCACCCATAAGCGAGTTTTTACAAAAAAGACATGTGGCATGAAAGTGCTTCTCTGCCTATACTACGCGACCAAAACACGGATAAACATCTTTGAAGAAAGGAAGAACCTTGAAACAAAAAGGTTGGACAGATGAAGGCACAGATCTTGATCCCCTTTTCAGGCCGTGCTCATTGGCAGTCATTGGTATTTCCCAAGATCCTACCAGAGGTGGCAGGTTTATCTGGCGGAGAGTTCAGACACAAGGCTATCAAGGTAAGAAATATCCCATAAGCAGAAGTTTTACTGAATTGGAGGGGGCTCGATGTTACCGTTCCGTATCGGACATCGATGAGCCGATTGACCTCGCAATCGCTGCCGTCCCTTCGACGGCTGTTGAAAGTGTGTTGATCGATTGTGTTCAAAAAAGAATAAAATTCGTCGTTATTCATTCGGCTGGCTTTGCCGAGTCGGGGAAAGAGGGATCGGCTCTACAAGAGAGAGTGCTCATGATTGCTCGAAACGGAGGGATGCGGTTGGTAGGGCCGAACTGCATGGGCATTCTTTGCCCTGAGGTAAGGCTGAACACCATCGTCGAACTCGAAGAAGCGGACACGAAGCCGGGAAGCACCGCTTTCTGCGGACAAAGTGGTTGGGTGACGGAACATTTTATTGCAGGGGGAAGTGCCAGGGGACTCAGATTTAGCACCGTCGTTAGCAGCGGAAATCAAGCCGATCTAGACCTTCTCGATTATGTCTCCTACTTCGGCAGAGACTCGTCGACGAGAGTGATCTGTGCCTACGCAGAGGGCATTAGGCGGGGGAGGGAACTTCTGGCCGTAGCCTCCAACGTAGGGCGAAGAAAACCTGTCATTATCTGGAAATCGGGGTTTAGCCAAGCGGGGGCACGAGCGGCTCTGTCCCATTCAGGGTCCATCGCAGGAGATCGAGAAGTATGGCTCGGAGCTGCGCGAAGCAAAGGAATTATCGTGGCTGAAGGATTCGAAGACCTGGTCGACCTGGCTGTAGCATTCTCCGCACCCCCATTTCCAAAGAGCAGAAAAGTAGGAATCATTGCGGAGGCAGGAGGAGGTGGGATATCCGCTTCCGATGCCTGTGAAAGGCTGGGATTGGAAGTAAAACCATTTAGTTCTAAGCTGGGAGGTCAACTGAAAGGGTTTTTGAGAGAGTATCTTCCTCCTTTCTCCGGCACGAGCAACCCTCTCGACCTGGTATGGCTCCCATCTGAAGCCGCCTTGACCATATGTACAACGTGCATTGAGTTGATAGCGAGCGAGGTTGACTCGGTCATTTTCATGTCCTATCTACCTTTTTTCATGCCGGAGATGAGATCCAGATACGTTGAACGCCTTTGCCAGCTGAGGGATAGACTCCAGCTGCCAATCTATATCGTACCACCATATGCTGCAAGAGCGGCAGACGGCATGAAGGAATTTACGATTGCCGGCCTGCCCGCTTTCCCCTCATTTGAAAGAGCGGCGAGGGGGATATCTGCCACGTCCCAGTGGCAGGCATGGAGCCCACTTCTTTGACCCGTTCGGTGCAGCGGAAATCAATATAACCGAGAAACCTTATTCAAATTGTTAGAGAAGTAATTTAGAATTTTTAGGCAAATCCCTTCCACTGTGAACCTTTTCGAATGGCAACCGGATGTTTAAGAAATTTACCTGAATTGCCACGAAATTATTGTGGGGGTTCGACAATTGACATCAATGGAGGTTTTGAAACTCCTGGGTATGAAAATTGCTGGATTGAATGGGTATGCATACGAGAAGATGGATCCAGAGTACAATCGCTAAGGACGCCTGAGGGAGGTTTACAAGGTCGTACTTATGGTATTTGAAAACGTAGAAATAAATGGAATATACATTAAAGTTCTAAAGGGTGCAATCTCAAAGGCGGGGAGCAAATAAATGGGATACCTAATCAACTCATTAATCATCCTATTAGTATTGTACTTGTGGATCGGATGAGGAGTGAGAAAGCATATCTCGACGAGGTTGATACGAACGGACTGGGTCTACCCGCTACTGCCGAACGCGCTGCCTACTCGCCTGTTCTATGTTTCTGTCAGTAATCGTTTAGACCCGCGATTACACAAGACTGTAGGTTTGTAGATAAAACAAATACCCCGCTTTCTGACCTTCCTTTCAAAAAGTTTCGTGATTATATATTTGACACAGGGAAATAAGAATGATAAGGTAGAAGTATGTCCCGTCATTCTCAAGCAAAGGCTCGCATTCCTTTTATTTTATGCCTTGCCTCATTATGCCTTCAAGTGGGGTTACAGATGATCGGATATAGCAATATATTCGTAGGGTGGGGGCTTATAATATTAACATATATTCTTGGAATGTATGCATTTTGGGTTTGGAGACCTTTGTGGAGAAAAAAGGGTAAGGTTGGTCTCATCATTGTCGCGGGAATTGCTTATTTTGGTTTAATTTACTTTGGTAATGAACCGCAATGGATAAAAGATCATCCGTTACCTAAAAAAGAAAACCGTATAATAATTGAGAGTCCTATAATAATTGGGCAACCTAAGAAACAAGATCAAGGTACTGTTCTCAAACAACCCTTACCTCAAAAAGAAAGTCACATTACACGGCGACGCGTGGAACTTATAAAACAATGGCGGGACGCCATAAATAGTATCCCAGATGCAGAATGGTATGCTCATTCTGCGGATACCATTCTCTTCCGAGACAAAGCATGGTATTCATCTTTGCGCCAGTATATGAAGAAAGAAGCTATCAAAAAGTTAGAAAAGGAGCCAAGAACTCTTATTGCACCAAGTGACAGTGGAGGGAAAATTCCGAAGAAGGTAATCTTGTTAGACGAGGTAGCAAGAATAGAAAAAGAATGGGGAG
Source organism: Syntrophaceae bacterium UBA1163 (assembly GCA_002311635.1). GTDB lineage: Bacteria > Desulfobacterota > BSN033 > BSN033 > UBA1163 > UBA1163. The sequence goes on along the minus strand of DBZJ01000016.1, from coordinate 4,163 downwards.
TGACTGGATATTCTGATGAACAGCCAAAGCAACCATCAAAGGAGAAAACTCAACAGCCAGTTGAGCCAAAACAAGTTCAATCAATGGATAGACCTTATTTCGCTCTTTTTGGTCCTGAAATAATAAAGGCGACGCCAGAACTAAAGATGCAATTTGAATCGGATTACGTGATACAAATTAATGCAGTAAACATAGGCAAACATGCTGCGAGTAATTTATATACAAGACAGATAATCATTGATCAGCAATTTCAGACAAAACCCAATGTCAATGATGGATCAAAAGGAAATGAAGTTCCTGCGGGCACAGGGTCAATTCGCCATGCTGGGATTACATTTCCGCCCGTGGTACTTCCGTCGTATTTAGTATTTGCAATTAAGTATCGAGACGAAGAAACACCGCTCCAAAAACCATTTTATCAAATATGGTGTTTTAAGCAGCCCGGAGGTGAAGATAAGGCACCGCCCTTGCATTTTAACGATACGTCAATTCCAGAACGTGAAGATATTCTAAGTCATTTAAAAGAAGAATTGCGAGATTACTTTGAATGAAGTGTTATTGTGATTTTTTGAAATAATTTAATTGTATCTTTCGGGTTTTGAAACAAGTTTCTTAAACTCTATTTGTGTCGAATTAAGTAGTCTCAAGAGGGTGTCACGGAAAAGATACGGGTTATCCCGTCCATTGAATCTCCAATCGAATTCATCAAGATAGGCATCCAAATGTTTCATGCTGATTTGATGATAAGAGCCAACGATAGACCTTTTAAACAGAGACCAAGCATTTTCAACCCCGTTGGTATAAACATTGCCCCGTGCCCATTCTTCCGCTCTGTGATTCACGGATTCATGTTTAAATTCCTTATCAAGAGATTTGTAGGCTCTCAGTTCATCCGTCATAACGGTAGCTCTTTTATCAACACGATCTTTTATCACTCCAACAAGAATCTTTTTGCTCGGAGTGCTAACGGCTTTGGCTTCAAACCTTCCGTTTCTTTGGAGCAAGCCGACGACGGCTTGTTTATCCCAAGGCTCCCGTTTTCTGCGGCGATCATACCGACCACCCACATAGGTTTCATCCACTTCAACAACTCCCTTGAGCTTGGGCAGAGAACCTGCCTCTTGCATGGCTTTTCTAATTCTATGACAAAGATACCACGCTGTCTTGTAGCTGATTTCAAGGCTTCGTTTAAGCTGGTTAGCAGAGATCCCCTTCTTGGATTCCGTCATGAGGTAGACAGCAAGAAACCACTTCCAAAGAGGCAAATGAGAATCATGAAAGATCGAGCCAGCGGTGACGGAGAATTGATAGCGACACTCATCACAATCGAATTGGTGTCTCTTCTCTATCTTGGATATTTTCTCCGATCCGCAGCGCGGGCATTTAACCCCATCCTGCCATTTAAGAGCTTTCAAATAATCACGGCATTTGTTGTCATCGGAATAACGCTTAATAAGACTAATCAGACTAACTTCCATAGGACACCTCCATGAAAAAAATAGTGAAACATCCGAAGGAAATGACGGCTGACGAAGCGATAGCCCATGTCTTCCATCCAAAGGCTTTAAGGCACGTAAAGAAGCATGTGGAAAGGTTATCGGCTAAGAAGGGAAGGCTTAAAAAGGATTCTGACTGACTCATGGTTATAACATAGCATAAAAATAACCCTGTGTCAAGTAAATAATCACGAAAAGTTTCGGTTGACCACTTCTCACAGAATTTGTATATTTCGATCAGCAATCAACAATCGCCAATCAACAATCAATTGGGTGGCCGCGCAGATATCTCTTCGTTTTCAGGGAAAAAGTCTGGGGTCAGAAGGAAACTTTCTTGAGATATAGGCAAAGTCAACCCTTCGACTCTCCGGCCTTGGATCGGGCCAAAGGCTGAGGGTTGACCCTGAGCAAGGCTTCTTTGCCCCGCCCTGCAAGGCGGGGCTTGGTGCCACCGAATGGGTCAAGAACAAAGATTGGACCCCAGAGCCCCCGCTGATCGAGTTTTGATTCGTCATGAAAAGTGTCAATTTTCACCTACGTCCTCAGGGCTCTTCCCTATATTTTCCTTACTTGTGGATAATTAATTTGCGTCAGTGCTGACAGCTTCGTTAAAAGAAATCATATGATAATTCTTCCCGAGTGCGAAAATATAGTGAACGACAATCCTCGTGCAAAACCAACCAGTGTCATATGCATATCGCGCGCAAGCAGAACTGCCTGATGCGTTGGTGCAGCGAGGGAAATCAGCACTGGAATCTCGCACCGTTTAGCTTTAAAAAGAATATCCGATGAAATGCGTCCTGAACACAGTAATACCGACACTTTGAAATCAACCCCTGTGATGAGGGCGGAACCTATGACTTTGTCAACTGCATTATGTCTGCCAATGTCGTCACAGACTATTTCCGGCAGTGTTCCTCCTTTGCTTAATGCAGCGGTATGGACTCCTCTTGTGCTTCGATAAAGTTGCGATGAGGTTTGCAGCCATCGCATAAGTTGAAGAATAACATCGCTGTCAATTGTAAATTCATCTGCAAGAGGTCTTCTTAGCGCGAGTTCAACCACACTGGAGAACATAACGCCTCTTCCACAACCCGACGTATAGAGCCGTTTTGTAAGCAGGTCAGGTTCCGGCGGATTGTTCAGTTTCACTTCGATCCGCCATTTTGTCTCATCCCAAAAGAAAGATTGGACATCATGGGCCTCTTGAATGAAACCGGCTGTAAATAGGAATCCGTAGACGAATTCCCGCAGATGATCAGGGCTGCCTGAGAGCGTGGCAATCTCTTCATCATTCGCCACAATCGTGAGCGGTACTTCTGTGGGTACTGATGCGATGGTGTTCGTTGTGTTACCCTTTTTTATCTGTACGACCTCAAAATTGACGGACATCCCGAGAGTATCTGAATGGTTCATAGGTTTTGTTCTTTCTGTCGATTTACATTGAGCGTATTCTGCGGGCGTATTGAGATTCATATCCCGCTAAATGTCCTGAAAGTCAAATCTTCTTAACAACTCCGGGTCTGATTGTATTCGTCACCCCCTGAGTGATTATACCAAATATTCTACCAAGGTGTAAGGCCTAAAGTTGTAATAGTCTAATAGTCCTCCTTACCATAGACTTCCTCAATAGGTTTTCTGACCAATTTTCTGTCGCCTTCTAAGAAAAAAGGCGACATTTTCTTTTTATCTTCTTTAAGAATTCCTTTATTTGCCTCATTTGTGGAAAACTAATTTGCGACACCGTGTTGCTTTTTGTATAATATGCGACAGATAATTCATTCTACGAGGCCAATTACCGTCTCAGTTGACAAAGGGAGGTGGTTCGGATGAAGCGATATGTGATTGTGCAAAGAGAGGTGGATTTAACGATAGTGGCGAAGAACCCGAAGCTCGAAGAAGAGGATTTGAGAAATTTTGAATTGAGAGTTGAAAGGCTTCTTGATGAGGGTTATGAGTTGGCGGGTGGAGTTTCAGTAATCGCCGGAGGGAGGAAAAGATTATATTCGCAGGCGTTAGTAAGACACGACTCTTCTAAGGAGTAGGATTTTGTTTTCGACTTAAGTAAGGATTCTAAATGACCTTGAGGATTGGATATTGGAATATAGAGAAAATCGAAGAGACGTTTAAAGATTTGGATAAAACAAATAAGTAAATCACCCCCGCCCTACCGATACAAACGAGAACCATTAAGCGATGACGAAGTAAACGACAAGTTCTGTAACGACTGTTCATCCCAGAGCGTGATCTTTAAGGCAGCACTTTCATCTGGTAATCTTCAATTTATAAGGTTCGTTGACTCCGAACATTAGCAGGTGGAACAAACATCCCACCTCTTTGACTCTTTCTTTCAAAAAGTTTCGGTTGACCAATTTTCATAAGATAGGTGTACTCCAATCACCAATCATCAATCATCAATCACTTTTCACGGAATTTGTATATTTCAATCGCCAATCAACAATCATCAATCATCAGGGTGGCGGTGCACATATTCCCTCGTTTTCAAGGAAAAAGCCTGGGGTAAGAAGGAAACTTTCGTGAAATATAGGCGAAGCCAAGGATAAAGATTCGACTCCAGAGCATCGGACAAATTCATACCATCTAAAGATGTGACCCTGTTGCATCTGTCCCCTATTGCATCCTGTCCTGATGCCTCATTAATAAATG
>DBZJ01000188.1 GCA_002311635.1 Syntrophaceae bacterium UBA1163 | reverse complement strand
CCATCTCCACCAACATGGCTGGAAGAGGGACGGACATCCTGTTGGGAGGGAATTCCAAATTTCTGGCCAAGACCCTGGTGAAAGACGAGGTCACGGAAGAGACGATGAAGAAAGCGTCTGAGAAGGCCTCGGCCACCGTCAAACAGGAGAAGGAAAAGGTCATCCAGGTGGGAGGGCTGCACGTGCTGGGGACCGAGCGGCATGAGTCGAGACGCATCGACAATCAATTGAGAGGAAGATCCGGCCGGCAGGGCGATCCGGGTTCCTCCCGATTCTATCTTTCTCTGGAAGATGACCTCTTGAGGATTTTCGGCTCGGAGAGGATCTCTAAAATTATGGACAGGCTTGGCATTGAAGAGGACCAGCCCATCGAGCATCGACTGGTCAGCCGGGCCATCGAGAACGCCCAGAAAAAAGTGGAAGCCCATAATTTTGAAATACGGAAGCATCTGTTGGAATACGATGATGTCATGAACAAACAGAGAGAGGTGATCTATTCCCAGCGGAGAGAGGTCCTTGGAAGCGAAGATCTGAAAGAGACGGTCATGGAGATGATCGAAGAGGAGGGCGAGAACCTCGTTGATTTCTATACGGATGAAAAGCAATACTCCGAGGAGTGGGACCTGAAAGGACTTCAGGATGCCTTTTTCCAGCAGTTTTCCTTCAAGTGGTCTCCTCCCCCGATGGAAGAAAACGGAATCCGGAGAGACCAATTAAAAGAGACGATTATTGAGAAAGCGAAGGAAATATACCAGAAGAAGGAGGAGGAATTCGGAGCACCCACGCTTCGATACCTGGAGAGGGTGATCATGCTCCAATCCATTGATTTCCATTGGAAGGACCATCTTCTTGCCATCGACCAGTTGAAGGAAGGGATCGGTTTAAGAGGTTACGGTCAGAGAGACCCTCTGATTGAATATCAAAAAGAAGCCTATCAGATGTTTCTCGAGATGTTGGACCGGATCAAAAAGGACACGGTGGAGAAACTGTTTGCCGTTCAGGTGGCCAAGGAAGAACAAGCCGTGAAGGAAGTGAAGATGGAGCGGAAACAGACCTTTATCATGAGCCGGGGAGAAGCAGCCCAGGGTGGAGGCGGAAAAACAGAAAGCGGAAAGGGTGTGACCATCCGACGGGAGGGGAAGAAGGTCGGACGGAATGATCCCTGCCCGTGCGGGAGCGGAAAGAAATACAAGCGTTGTTGCTTACCCAAAGAAGAAGAAGCAAGAGCCTAACCTTGAAAATCCCAAATACCAAGCACCAATATCCAAATAAATTCCAATAATCAATGTCCGAAGTTTTCCGATTGGAATTTGGTTATTGGATATTGTTTGTGATTTGGAATTTGGGATTTGGGATTTCAGAAGTTCCAGTTTGAGCTTGTCTATTTAGTTGATGAGGAGCTACGTAGCATGAGGGCGCTGGATTTTAAGGTACCGGGTTTTCTTTTTTCTGGGATTTCAGCCGGGATCAAGAAGGATGGAAAGAGGGATTTAGGCCTGATCTACTCCGAGGTTCCTGCTCAGGTGGCTGGGCTCTTCACCACGAACGCCGTGAAAGCGGCGCCCGTGCAGTTGGATAGGGAGCGTATGAAGATAGGTCTCTGCCAGGCAATCGTTGTGAACAGCGGGAATGCGAATGCCTGTACCGGGAATCAAGGGTTGAGAGATGCCGAAAGGGTTTCATCGCTTGTGGCGAAACAGTTGAAAATCGATGAGCGGCTGGTATTTCCTTCCTCAACGGGCGTGATCGGAAGCCGGCTTCCAATGAAGAAGATTGAGGGAGGAATTCCGAGATTGATCGATCGGCTTTCTTCAGAGGGCTGGATGAAGACAGTAGAAGCCATGATGACCACGGACACCTTTCCAAAGGTCGAAGTGGCCGCTTGTCGCATCAAGGGAAAACAGGTCAAATTGTGCGGGATGGTCAAGGGCGCAGGAATGATTCGACCCGACCTTGCAACGATGCTTTCCTTCCTTGTCACGGATGCTTGCATCAAAGCCCCCCTCCTTCAACAGATGTTGGAAAAGGCTGCTGAGGCGTCGTACAACCGAATCACGGTTGATGGGGAGACCAGCACGAACGATACGGTCTTGCTCTTAGCCAACGGAAAGGCGGCTCATCCATATTTAAGTCGTATGGACCGCGATGCTGACGTATTCCAATCCATGCTTTCAAAAGTTTGCCGGAGTTTGGCTGAGAGTGTAGTAAAGGATGGAGAGGGTGCAACAAAATTCGTCGAGGTCCTGGTTCGGGGAGCACGAAACATAGAAGAAGCGAAACAGGCCGCGTATGCGATTGCCCATTCTCCATTGGTCAAGACCGCTTTCTTCGGAGAAGATGCCAATTGGGGAAGAATTCTCTGTGCCCTGGGCTATTCCGGCGTGCCAATCGATCCGAACAAAATCGATCTCTTTTTCGACAAGGCTCCGATCGTAAAAAAAGGGGTGGGAGTAGGTCCTCGATTGGAACAAAAAGCAGGTCAGATCCTCAAAAAGAAATCCTTCAAGGTCACTGCCGATCTCCATCAGGGCAAAAGCCAGTTTTCAGCCCTCACCACAGACCTTTCGTTAGATTATGTGAAAATCAACGCCTCCTACCGGTCTTGATTCACCATTCATCAACTCTTGATTCACAATTCTGGACTCTCAATTCGTTAATTCCTCAATTTTTCTGATTTCGCAATCCGAAATCCATAATGTCTCTTTATCTCCGCGTCTCCGCGTCATGCCATCTCTTCATCCCGCGCTGACAATCCACCAGGAATTGTTAAATTGTTGTGGAATCAGGTCCCCTTTCCCTTCATAGGAGCCCTCCCCACCGCTTTGCCTAAGAAACAGGCAGATATAACCTCTTAAAATGAATCGGAAAATACAAAAGTAATTGTAAAAGAACTGCCACCCGTTTAGAATTTTATATCTCCGTTAACAAGAAAAGGTAAAAAATGTCCGTCATTCAGGGTCTTCTCGAAAAGATCTCTTTTCACAACGAAGAAAATGACTTTGTGGTGGCAAAACTCCGGGAAAAAGAAAAGAAGGAGCTGACCACCATTGTCGGCAATCTTTCCGGTGTCAACCCCGGTGAATCCCTGAAACTGACGGGTCAATGGGTACAGAATAAAAGATTCGGCGAGCAATTCCAGGTCGAGAGCTTCGAAGTCACCGTGCCGGCTACCCTCCACGGGATTCAGAAATATCTCGCCTCCGGGTTGATTCAAGGGATTGGCCCGATCATGTCAGAGAGGATTGTCGAAAAATTCGGGCTTCATACCCTGGAGGTGATCGAAAAGAAACCTGAAAGGCTATCCGAGGTGGAAGGCATCGGTCCTAAACGGATCTCCATGATCAGAAAAGCCTGGGTGGAGCAGAAAGAGATCAAAGAGATCATGATCTTTCTGCAGGGCCATGGCGTGGGCGCTGCCTATTCTGCCAAGATCTACAAACAGTATGGAGATCAGTCGATTGAGAGGGTGAGAGAGAATCCCTATCGGTTAGCGCACGACATATACGGGGTTGGCTTCATCACCGCGGATAAGATCGCTCAAAGTCTCGGTATCGATCGCAATTCCCTGATCCGGGCCAAGGCAGGTCTCCTCTTTGTCTTGAATCAGCTGACCGAAGAAGGCCATGTCTACTATCCTGAGAATCAATTGATTCATAAGGCAAAAGAGATATTGAGTGTCGATGAAGAAATCATCATCCTGGCCGTAAAGGAGCTAACTAAAGAAAAGGAGCTCTTCTTAGAAGACCTCGATCCTGAGGGTCATCTCAGGGCCGCCTATCTTGCCCCCTTCCATGTGGCAGAGACGGGGGTGGCTCAGAGATTAATCAATCTGAAGGAATCTCCTTCAAACGTCCGGCCCATCCATCCGGAAAAGGCGATCGAATGGGTGCAGCAGAAACTGAACATAGAACTTGCCCAAAAACAGGAAGAGGCGGTTCTTCTGGCAGCCACTTCAAAAGTGTTGATTATCACCGGTGGCCCCGGGACCGGGAAGACGACACTCATCACGGCCATATTAAGAATCTTCCAGCAATTAAAGCTGAGGATCCTTCTCGCGGCTCCCACGGGAAGGGCAGCCAAGAGAATGAATGAGGCGACGGGCTGGGAGGCAAAGACCATTCATCGCCTCCTTGAGTACTCTCCCCATAAGGGTGATTTCAAGAAAGACCAGGACGATCCTCTTGAGGCAGATGTGGTCATCATCGATGAGGCCTCCATGGTCGACACCCTCTTGATGTACCATCTCTTGAAAGCCATTCCATCCCATGCTCACCTGATCCTGGTAGGGGACGTCGATCAGCTTCCTTCGGTCGGTCCTGGAAATGTCCTGAAGGATATCATCAGATCAGGGAAGTTTACCGTGGTGACGCTCACCGAGATCTTTCGCCAGGCCCGGGAGAGCATGATTGTGGTCAATGCCCACAAAGTCAATCAAGGTGAGATCCCCGTATTAAAGGAAATCGACAAACCCGGGAAAACCGATTTTCAATTCATCCAGGAAGAAGATCCTGAGAAGATCCTTCAAAATATCCTGGACCTCTGCAGCGAGAGGATACCCAGGGACTTCAGGTTTCATCCACTCAGAGAGATCCAGGTCCTGACACCCATGCACAAGGGAACCATTGGTGTCACCAATCTCAACATCGAATTACAGAAGAGGCTGAACCCCGGTCAGTCGGGCATCACCCGTGGAGCCTGGACCTTCAGATCAGGAGACAAGGTGATGCAGATCGTTAACAATTATGATAAGGATGTCTTTAACGGGGATATCGGGTGGATCTCAAAGATCGATCCTGAGGAAAGGGAGGTAACCATCGAATTCGATGGGAGAGGGGTCCCTTATGACTATTCCGATCTCGATGAAGTTGTCCTGGCCTATGCCGTATCCGTCCACAAATCCCAGGGGAGCGAGTACCCGGTCGTGATCCTTCCGGTTGTCACCCAGCACTACATGCTTCTGCAGAGAAACCTGATCTACACGGGAATCACCAGAGCGAAAAAACTGGTCATTCTGATCGGAACGAAGAAGGCCCTGGCCATTGCCATCAGAAATAACAAGCCCCAACGAAGGTACACGCTTCTTTCGGAGAGGTTGGCAGCGTCATGAGTGAGCTCAAGAATGAATTCTCCTGGTCGAAAACAAGGGATGAGGTCCTTAAGACCTGCCCCAGACAGTACTGGTTTGCCTATTATGGCTACTGGAACGGATGGCTTGAGAACGCGCCGGAGAGAACCCGGCAGATCTATGTTCTGAAGAGCCTCAAGAACAGGCAGATGTGGGCCGGAGAAAAGGTCCATGAGTGCATTCAAAGATCCCTCTACAACATCCGAAGGGGTATTAAGGTGCTTCCGGTGGATCAAATTGTTACGATCACTCTCGACCAGATGAGAGCCGAGTTTCGTTCTTCAAAGTCGAAGAACTACCGGAAGAATCCTAAATCGTGCGGCCTGCTTGAACATGAATATGAACTTGAAGTGAGTGATGAGGAATGGAAAGAGGCGGCGGGCAATGTGGAGACTTGCCTGAGAAATTTTTATGCCTCGGATATTTATGATGGCTTAAAGTCCCATCTGAAAGACGGGTGGCTTGAAGTGGAAGAATTCTCTTCCTTTTATCTGGAGGGTATAAAAATCAATTTGGTCATCGACTGCGCCATAAAAGAAGGGAAGGGTGTCTATATCTACGATTGGAAGACGGGAAAGAGCCTTTCAGAAGACCTCTCCATCCAATTAGGCTGTTATGCTCTTTATGCGATGGAGAAATGGAATATTCCTCCTGAATCGCTGAACGTCATTGAGTATAACCTCTCCTTTGACAAGTCCAACTGGTTTTCAGTGAGCCAGGAAGAGATGAAAGGCATCAAGGGTTACATCAACGGAAGCATCAAGGACATGCAGTCCCTTCTCAGCGATGTCTCGAATAACATCCCCATGGAAGAAGATCGATTCAGTAAAATAGAAGACGAACATATTATCTCCAGATGTAACTATAAAAAAGTCTGCAGACCTTGAGTGATGTTGCACGCGTTCCTTCGGTTTCTCCTCATCTCCGTGCTTGCCCTGAACCCTAAGTGGTTCAGGGTCTCCCCATCCTCGCGTCTCCGCTTCATTCTTTTAGTCCGTTTCACAAATTCACAAGGTTTAGTCCATTTCTGGCCAATTTCTGACCAGACCAGTTGATTTCAGTAAACAGAATTAGGTCTCTGCCGTAAGAATTGACGTACATCTTATGTTTTTTTTCAAGGACTTACGCTATGTTTACCTCGCCGAAGCCTTGGCGCAGGCGGGTGCTCTGCCGGTGGCACAAGAAATGCTTATTAAGGGGGATCTATTTCTATAGAGAAAACACTCCCGGTGATAGGGGCGAAAAGATGAAAGCGACAACGCATTACCCAATGATGATCTTGTTTTTCGTCTCGTTGCTCATCGGGCAATTTGGCTGCGCACACGTGCCACAGCACTCCTACCAACAGACGTGGGTCTGTTCAGCCGATGGACCTGAGTTTGACGCTGCTTGCATCAAGGAGAGCGGATTTCGAGTTGCGAAAGACTTCACCAAACGTTTAGCTGGTGATACAAGTACGGGCGCAGTGATAGGGGGTTTAGTAGGGGCTGTGGTCGGCGTGGGTGTGACAGTGGGGACCAGTGGTGCTGGCATCGTTCTTCTTCCATACTTTACCGCAGGTGGGGCTGCGGTTGGTGGGGCAGTAGGTGGTATATCTGGAGGCGTAGAGGGAGGGACGCGCAGCAAGCCCCCTCCCGACGACGGTGGAATCATGTACGACATATGGAAGGACATTCGATTCGTACAGGTCGATTCGGTCAAACCGACCTTACAATGGAAGTCCTTCCCCACAGCAAAAGACATCAAAGCGGATAAAACCGGAGATTTGGGTAGAATCTCCGAAGTGACTTATGATTTAAAAATTTGGAAGGCCGAAGATCCTCCCAATGAGGATATCATCCATGGCCGAACGCAGTTAAAAAATCCTTCACATAAAATTGAGAGTCCTTTGATCCCACTGACCAGATATTTCTGGAGTGTGCGGGTTCGGTTTAAGCTTGATGGCCGTGACATCGAGACGAACTGGTCCACTTGCTGTCCACCATTTTATACTACTCCGTGAATCGTGATGCGTGACTCGTGCCTGCGTCGCTGAAGCGCTACGCCTGCCTGCGCGAAGCCGCTCCGGCGGAGGCAGGGCGCGCAAGCGTGATTCGTGATCTGGCATCCTTGAATTCTTCTCCCCTAATCCGCAATCCGCCATGCACCACGCCCCGAACCACGTAGGGTTTGGGATTAGTCCTGAACTCAACGTAGTTCAGGATGGGGTGTATGGCAGCCCTGAACCTTACATGTTTCAAGGCGCACTCCACAATCCACTATCTAAGATGTTTCCGCGTCTCCGTGTCTTATCTCTTCCATTCCGGACACGCGACACGGACACGTTTCATACTGTTCCAAAGTTGGATTTCGGTAAAAAGATAAAAAGTGACATTTATTGTCGGCTGACCGATAAAACACTTGATCCCGCCGTACGTGATACATCTTGTTTTCTCTTATGATATTGATTTCTTTAACTACCTGGTATCATTTTTGCTGAGATAGAACAGGAGTAAAACGAGGCGAACAAAGCCAAACGACGTATCGCTGGGGCCAGGTGTGACAGGTGTGTCTGAGCGGCCAAGTTTGAGGTAGATGATGCAGCAAGGGAGTTTTCAAGCAATTGCGGCAGGCTTAGAACAAATCATGGAGAATGCCCGTCTCGACCTGAGAGCGGCGATGGACCAATTTGAGGAACTATGCTTGAGGATTACCGCGGAGAGGAATGTTCCAATAGACATCTTTACCGAGACCCGCCAAGCCTATAAGAAAATTCAGGATCAACTCACAAAGATCAGCGGAGCCAGGCAACTGTTAGAAGGCAAATACAAACACTATTATCGTCGGAACTATCAGCTTGAAAAAGAAATCATGCAAATTGCATTTTTGGCTAAGAGTTTGTACCTGACATTCGAGGAAACAGATGCAAAGCGCAAGCGAAAAGGTGTGCAAGAATATTCTGAGGCGCACGGTCAGCAAATAGTGTTTCCATGGTTTCAATCCAAGGAAAATCAGATCGTTCTTTTAAGAAATCTACACAATCTGGACGAGTTGGACTATAAAACCAAATTTAAATTGGGATTTGAGCGGAGACAAGAGGTCATCCAGAACGTCCTGCGAAGCGTCTTCCTCTTTGCCTTGTTAGGGGAGCCAAAGCTGATCGATATCCTTCAATCCCGCATGCGATTCCGAGAATATGACATCACAGAGCGTTATAAAGAGGACGAGTTCCGTGGGGCTTTAACCCACTTAAAAGAAGTTTCTCCTTCAGAAGTGCAGAAGGTCCTTAGACGCATCGTAGGTACGAGTGAATTTTTGAAACTGAAATGCTTGCTTCTTAAGATTCAATCTCAAGATGATCTCAAGAAAGCGATCGTCCGTACCGCAGGAGATATTTTACGATCGATGGATGAGGGAGAAGTGAGACTACTTTCAATTTGAAAGCCTGTTGATCCCGATGTGAAATACTGTATTAAAAACGTCTCCCCATCACCGCGTCCCCGCGTCTCGCGATCTCCGCGTCTCCCTCTCTCCGTGTCTCGGTCTCTCCCCGGTCCATCATTGAACCTCAATCAAT
>DBZJ01000161.1 GCA_002311635.1 Syntrophaceae bacterium UBA1163 | reverse complement strand
CACATTTTTAGAGGTTGCCTTAAATTGAAAAAGATTTTTTAGGACAACTGTTTGACTACAAATCCTTACGCCAACCTTACCTCCAAAGTCAACGATTAGAGTGAAATCTGCAGAAAAAAGGCAGAGCCGAATGACCCCGCCTTTGATATTTGACAATTGAATATCGGTTCTTCTTTTTGAAGACTACAATTCTATCTCTTTGCGTAATACAAGATTTAGCTATTATCTCCCGTCGAGCTTCAAAAGGGGACCTCAAGACCATTCGAATGGCCTTAGAAATGAATAAATCCCTGGTAAAAACCATTCACGTCCTTCCCGATACAACCCATGCAAAGATTGATGATGGATTCAATATCCTGACAGAATAAGTTCCCTTTCAGAACTATCTTTGGGTTTAGGCCTTGCCTTTTTGAGATCCTACAACTTCTTCACCGCACGCCCCATAAAGATAATAACCCCTATCATAACGAGTGCTGCCACTGTAATCCAAAAAGTGAACATAAGACCTCCTTGTTCCGTGCATTAGATTTCATGGCGTCAAAAACACGCCACACCCTCTATCCTTTTCCTTTCCAAATGGTCCTCGCTGTTTTCCATAAAGGAGCCTTCAAAAATCACTAAGCCGGGGTACTTGTCAAAAGTTCCCCGTCCCGTTATAGCTCTTGTCCTTTATTGTGCGTCCATTGACTTTCCGAAATTCTCCCATTTTTTCAATTACCTTCTTCCTAAAAAGAGGCATTTTATACCTCCCACAAATGCAAAGTCAGAGGACTACTGCCAAGGTTCATTCTCGGCATTAGGTCCTATGGCTTCAAAAATATTATGAAGGTTGCGACCAATGCTACTGCTATAACAATGACGATCACCCAAACCCAAATTGAAGCACCGACTTCATTCTTTTCTTCCATCTCCGTCACCTCCATTGTAGCGATACAAATGCCAATCGAAAGAGAGGGGAGGCCCGATTTTTTGTGTGAGTGTGAAGAACGAGAACTTACATGTTGCGTTACTCTGTAAAGCCTCCATAAGTTACCTTCCCATTGGCTTCTCGTTTCCATAATTTTTCTGATTCTCACCCTTTTTCTTCAGATGTGAGAAATATAGTCCCACTCTTTCCTCTTCAACCCTAATAAAAAAGCCGCTAACCGAAGTTTCACCTTCGGATAGCGGCCCGACTATCCAGGTTTTTAACCTCCAGAAACAATTAACTATGTTTCCAGACCCTGCAACCTTCTTATTAATTTTGAAAAAAATATATATAATAGCTTTTTAAATGTCAAGGATTTTTTATTCCAATTATGAGACCAAATACACCCTCTTGAGATTGTCGATTATACTTTGAAATCCGCACTAATACGAAAAATTGCTATCCCAACGATTACAGGGAAGGAGTCCTCAAGAAAACGGACTGTGAACTACAAGTCCTCAAGCAAAGGTAACCTTCAAGGTTGATAATTACGAATAGAAATGTGCATAAAAAAGGCAGGACTATTTCTGGCCCTGCCTAGCTTTTTGAGCACTGAATACTAACTTACTTCCCTCGAGGATGGCGTACTTGGTCCAAGCCTCCATCCCAGCGACATGTGTCAATACGGTGGTCGAAACGGCATCTCCCTGCTAAGCCCCATATCAATATCTTAGTATCCAGCACCTCCTTTCCCATTTTTTGACAGCTCCTGTCACTCCCCTGACCTCCATTTTTTCTTTATTGTCTTGGCAATGCCCAAACCTCTCCCTATTAGACCTTTGTCTCTGGGTTCAAACTTTGCCTCAACCTCTTCCAGTTCCTTGCCGATCTCAACGTGAAAAGATGCAGATTTTGCAGCTGCAAGCACCTGAGACGGGTAGACACTTCTATGGCCTGTCATAAGAAAGCTAATTACACAAGCCACGGCAGCATAAGGGGCTATCTTAGGGCCAAAAAGTTCCATTGCCATAATACTCGCCGCAATCGGTGTATTTGCTGCTCCTGCCAGAAGACTTACCAAACCAATCGCAGAGAACGTTGCTATATCCAGCCGCATGATCTCTGCAAATAGAGTCCCAGAAGTTGCTCCAATAAAAAATATGGGGGTTACAATTCCCCCGCTTCCACCAAAGTTAAGCGTAATACTTGTAAAAAAGATCTTTAGAATAAACGCATACCAGACGCTCTTCCCCCCTTGTAGAGAATTCTGGATTGTTTCCAAACCAAGTCCAAGATATTGTCTTGAAAAAATGAGCGTTAACCCAACCAGAATGACTCCTCCAATAAGGCCCTTTAACGGCATCCAGAACCGTAATCTTTCGGATACCTTTTTACCTGATTTCAATGTTTCGACCAACAGGAATGAGCAAATTCCAAAGAATATTCCTGCAAGAGCTACTTTTATGAAAAAAGCCTCACTAAATACTGGGACAAAGCTTATTGGATGATAGAAATATCTAATTCCAAAGGCGTATGAAATTTGATAAGCCGTTATTCCGGCGATAAAGGACGGGAGGAGAACTTCGTACAAAATACTTCCCACGAAGAGAACTTCAATCCCAAAGATAGACCCAGCAATAGGTGTGCCGAAAACCGAAGCGAATCCTGCACTAATACCACAGATTACCAACTTCCTGCGGTCATGGTCATCCAGTCTAAGGAGGTCGGCAAAAATAGATGAAAGACCAGCTCCTATTTGAGCGCACGGTCCCTCTTTCCCTGCCGAACCACCTAAAGCAAGTGTTATTATTGTGGCGATCAGTTTTATAGGAACGACGATCGGTTTTATCTTACCTGAGTTTTTATGAATTGCTTCGATGACTTTCTCTGTTCCATGGCCTTCTGCATCTGGGGCCAAATACTTGATCATTAGGGCACTTGTGAATAACGCAACAGGCACCAACAAAAAATAATAGCTAAAATAACTACAAAATTCCGTACTCCAGTTTAATATTTTCAAAAATGCAGTTGTTGATAAACCAACAATTGCTCCCGTGGCAGTTGCAAAAACAAACCACTTTAGGATACTAAAAAAGATAACCGACTGTTCGGTTAGCCTACGCCTCATACCGGTATTTTACCTCAGATCAAATGTCAAAGGTTAAAAAAAATGTCCTTCCATCGATTTATTTAAATTGGAGAATACTTTCATCTCTTTAAGAAGAAAGGCTCTCGGTTAAACGGCCCTTGCTAAAACCTTTACCATGAATTTTAGCCAGCTCCCGAGAGCCTTTCTTCTATTGGTACAATCAATAAACCTGTGCTGAAGTCTAAATTTGTCATCAGCTGGGAAAATCGCCAACTATTCCCATCTGATGACAAATTTAGCCATTGAGGTCATCAAAAAAGTATAATGAAGTGAATATTATCCCTTTTGATTAAAACCACTACTCCTCAAGAAGACCCCTGATGGAACCTCATCCTCTTACTTTGATAAAATAACAGTATGTGCCCTCCGGTTCTTAGCCCATGCTTCCTCATTATGGCCAGGGTCCAGAGGCCTCTCCTTCCCATAGCTGATTGTGGAGATACGAGTTGCAGAAATGCCGAGAGAGATGAGATACTTTTTCGTGCTGTTCGCCCGTCTCTCTCCAAGAGCAAGGTTGTATTCTGTGGTTCCCCTCTCGTCACAATGTCCTTCGATCTGGACCTTCACCTTGGGGTATTTCTTCAGCAGGGCCGCATTCTCCCTGACAATCTCTGCATCCCCCGGGCGGATATTGTACTTATCAAAGTCGAAGTGGATGTCTTTAAGAAGTTCGCTTTCAAAGATCTCCCCCTTCATGCCTGGTTCCTTCTTTGCCACGAGACTCTTTTCAAATTCTTTCCCACCCTCGGGTTTCATTTCCTTTGTTCTTTCAGCTTCTGGCTTTGCTACCGCTTCTTCCTTTTTAACGGATGGCTCCTCCTTAACCATGGTTTTCTTTGGACATCCTATCAGGATGAGTCCAAAACAGAGAATAAGAACCAAAATACCGACATCTTTCCTTACCATAATCTACCTCCTTTAACGAGTGATTTGAATGACCTCTGTTGTGAAATCCTGTGAAGAAAAAGAAGGAGGCCTGTGTCAGAGAAGTGGATTCCATGGAAATCAGATTTGATTTCGATCATGGGAGGTGAAACAAGCTGACCATGCCTCCTTCAATGCTATTCGCTCTTTTTGTTATTCGAGTTGCCCTCCATGTTGTTAAAACTATCTTAGTTTCTTTTATTCCTGATCGAAGAAGAAAGTGACCTTCACATCCTTGACTTCCATGATTTCAACCAATTTCTGGACCGAGTCGTAAATGAGATTCAACTCTCCTTTTCTCAAATTTGTCAGCCCATGAATCATTTTTCCTTGAGCGGGATTCGGCGCTTTTTTAGCTAGCTTTTTTCCTTGGGCAGTCAATTGGACATAGATCACTCTGCGATCCACACGGTCCCGATTTCTCGTCACGTAGCCTTTCTTCTTCAACCGATCTATTACTCCTGTGATGGTGCTGGGGTGTAGGTACATCCTTTCACTCAAATCGCTCAGGGACAGACTTTCATTCTGGAAAATGGTCTTCAGTGCCCAAAGTTGTGGCCCGGTGATCCCGAACTTCTCGGAGACTTCATGCGAATAATCTTGGATAGCTTTAAAAATTCGCCGAAGGGATTGCATGATTTCTGAAATTGCCACGTCGTGGGCAACCTGCCTGGTCATCTAAGCCTCTCAACACGTCACTTTGTACGCAATTCGCATGAATCGTATTAGAATTACTGGGTACGTAACGGCACTTCTCTAAGTCAGGGCCTACTTGTTTCTATTCCGGTTCAATGTTCCGATTGCTTCTTAACCTTATATTTTTCCTTTCCCCCAGTTCTTAAACCAAAAATAATGTTTGGCTTTAATCTGTGTGTAATTGGCTCCACTGTGCTTAACACAGTAATTTATATTACGGGCTAATCTTCTCAGACAGTGCCAGGGTCTCCCGTTTAAGAGGAATGGGAACATAGACAAGGGTGATTTCTATCTTTCCAAGGCTCTTATCCTTTACAGCCTTCCTCGGGATCGTGGCGTCCAAAGTCCCTTCAGCAACTTCTTCAGGTTTAAGGGTCTTCCAGAACGGAGAGACTTTCGATACTTTTTCTCCAGAACTAAAAGCGATCGGCTTTCCAGCTCCATCCAAGTACTCTATTGTAACTCCCTGAATATCCAGGATATCTTTCGATATATTGGTTATCCTAATATTCCCTCTGAGGCCCGGCGTCTCAGTGATCTCCCAAGAAGTTCTGTCAACGGTTATGGCAACCTTGAGGTCAGTAAGTTCCGCGAGAAAAGCCTGACCCTTAACCTGCGCTTTGGGCGGAACTAAATTCTTTTCGATTTGCTCTTGGTTAGGAGCCTCCACCTTCTTTTTTTCTTCCTTAGAACAACCCAAAAATCCAACGGCCAGGCACAAAGGTATTATTATGAGGTTTCGGTAATGCATAAGCGATTGCCCTTTCTTGGTTCTTGGTTTCTCCGCCTCCCCGGCATATCACTTTGTACACAAAATGTTTATAGGCAAACTATATGAAATTCTTTTAGGTCTGTCAAGAAAAAAATGACTGCCTTTCTTCCTTCGAAGTTTCTGGCGGGGTCTATTGGATGGGTGAAAAGACGACCTATTCACGGTGAACTTTTGGGAAACAGGTACGAGCAAGTGTTTGTTCTATTCTTTCTATCTCAAAGGCGACTGTGTGAAGCCTGGGAACCTCTCCTCATACGGTACCTAAGAAGGTTAGAGGTTCAGTTGTAAGGTTAATTAGGGCCAGGTGGGAAATACTATGAATACGACATACTCCCATCTGCATGGTAAGTCAAGGGAAAAATTCTAATGGGAAACTGACCAGTCTTGATGATTTCGGTTTGAAATGTTGCATAGAAGAGTAGAAATCGAAAAACAAGATTTCAGGAAGTTATCAAGACTAAATGTTTTTTGTACAGGCGTGAACACATCTGTTTTAGAATTCCGATTAAAGCCAAATAACCCTAATATCTTTCTCCACCGCTTTAAACTCAGGGTCTCCTGTATAAATCGCTGCTTTTTTTAGGCGGGCGAGGGCGACGGCGAAGCAATCCGCATAGGCCATTCGTTTTGTGGCCTTGATGCGTGCGGCTTCACGGGTAAGTTCTTTATTGGCCTCAACGAGGGTGATCGGCAATGTCTGTATGAGCTTTTCGATCTCTTGGGCCCTCTGCTCCCCAAACCGCCTCGCGACTTGGTAGTAAACTTCTCCCCAATTAACAATGCACATTAAAAGAGGTTTTGAGGACTCGACAGCTCTCTCGAAGAGATCAATTATCTTTTCGTATCCGGGTTCTCGCTCAAGGTAACACAGAAGCGCCCAGCTATCGAGAACCTTTGCGGCGGCCAATTTTCTCCCCCTCTCGCTCAAGATCCTCTGCTCTGGTACCTTCCAGTGCTTTGACCAGTCCTCCTCCTTTGAGAATACCGCTCATCTCCTGGAAGTACTCCCTGTTCAGGGGGCGAAGGATAATCTCCCCCTTTCGCTCTTCGACATAGAGCTTGGTACCCTTCTTGATTCCCAGGCGATGCCGGATCTTTGCCGGGATCACAACTTGTCCTTTAATGGTCATAGCTGTCTCCATATATCTCTCCTGTACAACCTTTCATAAATGTATACCATATTTTAATAAAGTAAGTCAAAATTAATTTAGTAATACGTGTCAATAAAATCTCCCCTTTCCCCTCTTTGGCAAAGAGGGGAAAAAGGCAGAAATGATTCACTTGATTACGAGAAGAGTCGTAATACAGTCTTCCTTTCATATTGTCTTTGACACCAAGGTTCGAGTTTTGTTATGAGATTCTACATGCGCGAGGCGGAGAGATAGCTTTGAACTTGGGCGCAATTATTAAACACAGCAATGAAAGCAAATAGAGCAAGTAGGACGGCACAATATATGGCTTTGTTCAGAGCCATCGAGACGGTCCGACCTTCTCACAAGCGACTGTTTGCCGAT
The DNA here is from genome assembly GCA_002311635.1 of Syntrophaceae bacterium UBA1163. Taxonomy (GTDB): domain Bacteria; phylum Desulfobacterota; class BSN033; order BSN033; family UBA1163; genus UBA1163. Next base: position 16,068 of record DBZJ01000161.1, on the reverse strand, counting down.
CCTTATGCGGCGATTTTTCTGGACGATGGGCTCAAAAGGGTAATACGACTTTCAACCCTTCCATTCATCGGCAGTCTTATCCCAAAAATAATTCAGAGCAAAGGGCCTGGAGCGTTATCATCGGGTATCGCAAGGACAAAATACATTGACGACCTATTGTACCAGACGATCCGTGATGGCGTGAAGCAGGTCATCATTTTAGGTGCAGGTTTCGACACAAGGGCTTTGCGGCTCGATTTTTTACATTCTGTACCTGTTATTGAAATTGACCATCCTGACACGGCCAAATTCAAAATCGATAAACTCAAAGAAGCCCTCGGACAATTACCACAAAATGTGAGCTACTTCCAAACGGACTTCAACAAACAGAGTTTAGAGGAGCTGGCAAGTGACCACCATCTTGATCGCAATATTCCCACGACAATTATCTGGGAAGGTGTTACAAACTACCTGACACAACAGGCATTTGACAAAACGCTTGAGTTTGTAGAACAATTTGCAATCGGTTCTTACGTCATTTTCACATACATCGACAAACTTGTGCTTGGGAATCCACAATTGTTCACAGGAGCTGAGAAGGTTTTTAAAAATCTCATGAAGAATGAAGAATCCTGGACTCTCGGATTCAAGCCCGAAGCACTTTCAGGTTATTTGGCTAGATTCCATTTAGTGCTACTCGATGATTTAGGGGCGGCAGAGTATCGCGAGAGATATATGCCTGACAGAAAAGGAATCTCAAAGGGCTATGAATTTTACAGGGTGGCGTTTGCCGCACGCCAGGAACGGAGGAGACAGAAGCATGAGACATCAGGAAGGGACGTTCAAAGGGATTCGGGACGCCAGCATCTATTACCAAAGCTGGCTGCCGGAAGGTGAGCCGAAAGGGGTCCTGCTGATCGTCCACGGTTTGGCTGAGCACAGTGGACGGTACATGAATGTTGTCAATCACTTTGTCCCGCTGGGTTATGCCGTGTACGGAGTTGATCACGTAGGGCACGGCAAATCGAGCGGCACGCGGGTGTATGTGGAGCGGTTTGAAAATTATACGGATACGCTCAAGACATACTTCGACATGGTACGCCATTGGCAGCCCGAAAAGCCGGTATTCCTGTTGGGGCACAGCATGGGCGGGCTGATCGGCGCCGTGTACCTGCTCGACCATCAGGCAGAGCTAACAGGCGCAGTCCTTTCCGGACCGGCTGTCAAAGTGCACGGAAACGTCTCACCCGCTCTCATTTTTGTGGGCAGAGTGATTTCAGTCTTGATGCCCAAGATGGGAGTGCTTGGGTTGGAGGCAGAGGGGGTATCCCGCGATCCGGCAGTAGTACAAGCCTATATCAATGACCCTTTGGTGTGCCGAGGGAAAGTCACGGCGCGGCTTTCAGCGGAACTCGTCAAGGCGATTCGGCGCGTGGCTGCTGAAGCAGCCAATATAAGGCTTCCGATTTTGATTCTGCAAGGCAGCGCTGACAGGCTGGTCGATCCGAAAGGCGCCCGGATGCTGTACGATGCGGTGAACTCGGTCGACAAGACAATCAAGATCTATGACGGCCTTTACCACGAAGTATATAACGAGCCGGAGCATGACCAGGTCCTGGGGGATGTCGAAGCGTGGTTAGAGGCGCATCTGGATCGTCGCAAAACATAGCGGGTAGAAATCAGGTGCCGGAGCCCCGATTTGAGACTGGTCATTGCGAGTGAAACGAAGCCATCTCGTTTTTTAGGAATGAGATTGCCACGCACCCTTGGGGTGCTCGCAATGACTGGATATAAGAAGGGCTTTGTTTTCTAGATCGGGATTTGGGGCAAAAGCTTTTTGACAGGGATCGTTACGTTTATTATAGGGCCTTCCATGAATGATACGGAAAAGAGAAAAAAACTGAGCGAGGTAGCCCTTGGCAATATCGCTCCGGATACGGTGATCACCAATGGTACCGTTTTCAATGTTTTCACGGGAGAGTTTATCAAACAACAGTCCATCTGGGTCAAGGACGGAAGCATCGCCTATGTCGGTCCGGACCAAGATCCATCTAAGGGAGAGAAGGTTACTGTCATCGACGCAGACGGTATGGTTCTTCTTCCAGGGTTGATCGACGGCCACACGCACACCATTAGTAACAGGATGGGGATCGAGGAATTTATAAAGCATGTCATCCCTACTGGGACCACCACGGTGGTCACCGAAACGATGGAGTTCGCGCCGATCGTAGGAAAAGACGGCATCGAATGCGTGGCAAAAGGATTAGAAAAGCAGCCGATTCGGTTCTATTACACCGTCCCGGCCATGTGCGGGCTCACTCTGTCCGAAGAAATCAACGCCCCCACGAATGAAGAACTTCTGCCTCTGCTGAAAGACCCAAGGTGCTTGGGCGTGGGCGAGATTTACTGGGGCAACATCTTCTTAGAAGGAAGGCAGGGGGAGCGAGTGAGAGAGCTTGTCTCCATCGCTCTCGGCCTCGGGAAGATCGTCGAGGGACATAGTGCGGGCGCCAGGGGAAGAAAGCTTCAGGCCTATGCCTGCTTTGGAGTCTCCTCCTGTCACGAGCCCATCAGCGAAGACGAAGTATTGGAAAGACTGAGGCTCGGCTACTCGGTGATGCTCAGGGAAGGGTCTGTCAGAAAAGAATTGGATGGAGTCAAGGGTATTTTCAGGAAGAAGATCGATTTTAGAAGATTGACCCTTGCAACCGACGGCGTGGACCCCGAAGGATTTCTTGAAGAGGGCTATCTCGACGCGGCACTGAAGAGGGCCCTGAAGCTCGGAGTCTCGCCCGCCGTGACGTATCAAATGGTTACTATCAATGTGGCGGACCATTTTCGCCTGGATCACCTGATCGGTTCTCTTTCTCCCGGAAGGATGGCGGATATCCTGATCATCCCTTCACCGGATGATTTTTCGCCTCAGCTGGTGATGTGCGACGGAAAGATCATTTATCGAGACGGCAAGTCGATGGTTGAACCCGAGAAGATTTTTTTCCCGGATTATATGTTCAACACGGTAAAAATTCATGATGGTTTCCCGAACGGCGAAGCCTTGGCGCTGCCCGCCGGAGCTTTAGCGAAGGCAGGAAAGGCGAGGGTGATGGAGCTGGTGACAAGGCTTGTGACCCAGGAGAAAATCATCGATCTCAGGATCCCCGGCCAATCTGAGGACCTCATCACGATTCTTGCCATGGATCGGCTGGGCCGCGGAAAGGCCTTCATGGGGCTTCTCAAAGGATTGGGCCTTCAAAAGGGAGCCTATGGATCGACGATGTGCTGGGATACGACGGATATGATCGTCGTGGGATGCGATCCCCGATCGATGGAGACGGTCATTGGAAGGCTTAAAGGCATCGGCGGCGGAGGCGTCTATGCGGTGGGAGGCGAGGTCGTCGCCGAATTTCCCGCCCCTCTTTGCGGGCTGGTATCGTTAAAACCGATGGAGGTTGTGAGGGAAGAGGTAAGGCGGGTTGAAGAGTCTTTGAGAAACAACGGGGTCGCATGGGAAAAGCCTATGCTCACCGTCGATACCCTCGGAAGCCCCGCCATTCCTCACCTGAAAATTAGCCACGAAGGATATGTCCGATTAAGAGACCAGAAAATCCTTCCCCTTCAGGTTTGAGAAGTGTTGAATCTCTCCATGTAGGTTGTCAAACCCTGTCTCAGCCACCCGGGGACCTCTATTTTCTCAAAGGTGTCCGTTTTGACGCAGACCGTAACGTTTTGTCCTTCCACAACGATTTCTTCCTCGCCATTCCTCCGGTAGCCTCTGTACCCCCAGGTAATGGAGCTTTTGCCGATGTCGATTACTCTGACTTCCATGCTGATCCGATCGCCGTAACGCAACCTCAGTCGAAAGTCGCTTTCGAGGTGGACGGTTGGAAGGGAGAGGTTGCGTTTGTGTAAGACATCGGCGTAATCGATTCCCATCTCAGCGGCGAAGAATTCCTCCAGCGCTAAATGGAAGTAGTGCACGAAACGGGGGTAGTAAACGATACCCGCATTATCAATATCGCTAAAGCAAACCCTTATCGATGCTCTAAAGGGCATGAATCTTCTCCTCCTTCGTGTGCAATTCGAGTGTCCGTTTAGGTCCAAACGATTCCTGAGCCATGTCGCATGAAGGGTACGTCACCCACGAATTCCGCGCTTGGCGGGGAAAACGCCAAGTATTATCCTCCCCCCTCACCCCCGCCCTCTCCCACCAGGGGAGGGGGGGTAATAGGTTTATTTTCTAGGCAGTTTAGAGAAAGATGTTGAGACTTGTATCCGGATCATATTTTTCTGGCAGCACTCTATCCTTCTCTTTCAATTTGGCATGGGCAGCCGCTAAGCGCGCGATCGGGAGTCGCGGAACAGAACAACTGACGTAGGAAAGCCCGATGCCATGACTGAATTCGACCGATTCCGGATGACCGCCATGTTCGCCACAAATTCCAATCTTGAGGTCCGGCTTGGTCCTCCTTCCCCATTCGATCGCGATCATCATTAGTCTTCCGACGCCTTTTACGTCCAGCACCTCAAACGGATTGTCTTGGAGAATCTTGCGTTGATTGTAAAGCGGGAGGAATTTGTTCTCCGCATCTTCTCTTGAGAAAGAGAAGGTGGCTTGAGTCAGGTCGTTCGTTCCAAAAGAAAAGAAGTCCGCCACCTCTGCCAGCCTGCCGGCCCTCATACAGGCTCGCACCACTTCGATCATCGTCCCAAATTTAAAGGGGATCTGGATTTTATATTGCTTCTCCACTTCCCTCTGGACTTTTTTGACGAGCTGATAAACCCACTTCAATTCCTGGGCGGTACAAACTTGGGGGACCATGACTTCGGCCTGAATATCGAGGCCCTCTTTGAGCAGTTCCGCGGCTGCCTCCAGAATCGCCTGAATTTGCATCTTGTAAATCTCAGGATAGGTGATTCCCAGCCTTACCCCCCGATGGCCCAGCATGGGGTTGACCTCCATCATCTCCTTGACCTTCCGGAGGGTCTCCTGTTGCTTCCGGATGAGCTTTTTATCGAGTCTCTTTTCTTTAATCTCGACGATGTCCGTCACCACATGGTCGAGGAGCCCGAGTGATTCCCGGGAAGAGGGATCCAAAAACTTCATCGCATCAGAGATATTTTCCATGGTGGAGAACGCTTCCTCCACTTCCTCCAGCTTTCTCAATTCGTCGGATAGCTCCTCAGCAGAGGGGAGAAATTCGTGGAGCGGCGGGTCGAGCAGGCGGATCGTGACCGGCATTCCTGTCATGGCCCTTAGGATTTCCTTAAAGTCGCTGCGCTGCATGGGAAGAAGCTTTGCAATCGCCTCTGCCCTCTTCTCCTTCGACCCTGCCAGGATCATCTCCCGTACGATGGGAAGACGATCCGAGGCGTTGAACATTCTCTCCGTTCGGCACAGACCGATCCCTTCCGCACCCAACTGCCTCGCCCGGACCGCTGCCTCAGGGGTGTCGGCATTGGCCCGGACGCCCAATGTTCTCATCTCATCTGCCCAGTTCAAAAGCACGAGGAGGCCTTTGCTGATTTCAGGATCTACCGTGGGGATCTTTCCCGGATAGACCTCGCCTTTGGAGCCATCGATCGTAATGACGTCTCCTTCTTTGATGTGGAAGTTCTTGATAAAAGCCTCTCTCCCCTTTAGATCGATTCGAAGCTCTTCGCAGCCCGAGACGCAAGGCTTCCCCATGCCTCTAGCCACCACTGCCGCGTGGGAAGTCTTCCCTCCACGACTTGTCAAAATTCCTTCCGAGGCAAAGAATCCGTGAATATCTTCGGGCTTGGTCTCCTCTCGAATCAGGATGACCTTGTGACCGAGTTTTCCCACTCGTTCCGCCTCATCGGCATCAAAGATGGCCTTTCCGGAGGCCGCACCCGGAGAGGCCGGAAGGCCGGCGGCGATGGGTTTTCCCTTGAAGCCGGGATCGATCCGCTTATGGAGGAGTTGTTCCAACTCTTGAGGCTTTAACCTCAGGACCGCTTGTTCTTTTGTGACGAGCTTTTCAGCCACCATCTCTCTCGAAGTTCGAACGACCGCCTGGGCGTTCATCTTCCCGTTACGCGTTTGGAGGATGCAGAGGTTGCCTTTCTCAACAGTAAACTCAAAGTCCTGAACCTCATGAAAATGTCCTTCCAACGCTTTTCTGATGCGCTCCAGCTCCCGGTAGATTTTTGGCATTTCCTTCTTCATCTCCTGGAGGGGTTTGGGTGTCCGGATGCCTGCGACCACATCTTCCCCCTGGGCATTCACAAGATATTCGCCGTAGAGGACATTCTCTCCTGTCGCCGGGTCTCGGGTGAACGCCACCCCTGTCGCCGAGTCAAAACCCATATTTCCAAAAACCATGCTACACACGTTGACCGCGGTTCCGTTCGCCATGTCGGGGGTGATGTTGAATTCCCTCCGGTAGTCGACTGCCCTCTTTCCCATCCAGGATCCAAAGACCGCCTGGATGGCGAGTCCCAGTTGGACGATCGGATCTTCCGGGAAAGGAATTCCCGTCCTCTTTTTGATCAATCTCAGATATTGTTTGCAGATGTCCTTGAGATGATCCGCGTCGAGATCCGTATCGTCTTTGGCGCCCGCATTTACTTTTGTCTCGTCAAGGATTCGGTCAAACTCCTTTTCTTCCACGCCGAGGGCGATCTTTCCGAAGAGCTGAATAAATCTCCGGTAGGCGTCGTAGGCGAATCTCCCGTCAGAGGTGATCTCGATCAACCCCTCCAGGGTCTCCTCGTTTAAACCCAGATTGAGAATGGTGTCCATCATGCCCGGCATGGAGATCGCGGCACCCGACCGGACGGAGAAGAAGAGGGGATTTGCACCACTCCCAAACTTCTTACCCGTTTTTTCCTCGACCTTTTTAAGGGCGGCCTGGACCTCTTCCATCAGACCCTCGGGGAGTTTCTTTTTCTTTTGGTAGTATTGAAGACATGCCTCCGTGGTGACAATAAATCCAGGCGGTACAGGAAGCCCCATACGGGTCATTTCAGCCAAACCCGCTCCTTTCCCTCCGAGGAGCTTCTTATTTGACCCATCTGCCTCTTCGAAGAGGTAAACATATTTTGGACTCTTCATAATCTTCCCCTCTCCTTCCTTCAATCTCTTCATTTCTCCTACGATTTCATCAATAGGTCGGCCTTGACCCTGTTCCGATAAGAGGTTATTATTTCAGCGTTTAGTCAAATTTATTTTATCCAATTTAAACATATTTCCAAAGGAAAACAATCCATTCCCTTCGGCACCGTTTGACGGCGGGGTTGACCCCGTTAGATAGATTTTAATGATTTCAACGTGTCATGTTAATCCAAGAATTTCCCCAAAAGGAATATCCGTTATTTTACTTATCTCAAGGGGTTGACAAGGAAAATAGGTTCGGATAAATTGATAACATTATAACCCAGGAGAGAGGACCATGGGTAAAAAACCTTACATTTTATGGTTTGATGAAGTTGGACTGAGCGATCTTCCCGTCGTCGGAGGAAAGAATGCCTCCCTGGGAGAGATGCGAAAGGAACTCACGAAACAAGGGGTAAACGTCCCTAATGGGTTTGCGATAACCGTCAATGCCTACCATTCTCTTTTGGATGAAGGGATTGTTCAAGACTGGCATGACGTCAAGGGGAAAACAAAGATTAAAGAAGGTATTCAAGAGATACTTTCCGGCCTCGATGTTGAAGACATGGAAAATCTTTCAGAGAGAGGAAGCCGGGTCCGGAGGCTCATCCATAGTTTGGAATTTCCCAGGGAGATCGTTGAAGAGGTTGTTAAAGCCTATCGGAAGCTGTGTAAAGAGTATGGAGAGGATACGGATGTGGCGGTCCGCAGCAGCGCGACAGCCGAAGATCTTCCGGGCGCGAGTTTTGCCGGTCAACAGGAAACTTATCTTAATATTCGCGGGGAATATGCCCTTGTTCAGGCCTGCAAACGATGTTTCGCCTCACTTTTTACCACCCGTGCCATCTCTTACAGAACCCACAAGGGGTTTGACCACTTTCAGGTCGCTCTCTCCATCGGAGTTCAGAAGATGGTGCGCTCCGATAAGGCCTGTTCCGGGGTGATGTTCACCATTGATACGGAATCCGGCTTTCCGGACGTTGTGTACATCACAGGAGCCTATGGATTGGGGGAAAATATTGTTCAGGGAGTTATCAATCCTGATGAATTTTATGTATTCAAGCCCTGCATTAAGGGAGATTATAGACCCATCATTCAAAAAACCCTCGGAAGCAAAGAGATCAAAATGATCTACACACTGGAGGGAGAGGGTTCAACCAAGAATGTCCCTGTCTCCGCACAGGAAAGGGCGGATTTTATCCTCAACGATGAGGAGATTATTCAACTGGCGCAATGGGGGATGAGGATCGAGGAACACTATTCGAAGAAAGCGGGGGTCTACAGGCCCATGGATATCGAGTGGGCAAAGGATGGCATTACACAGGAACTCTATATCCTTCAAGCGAGGCCGGAAACAGTAAAATCCCAAGGGGCGATGAACGTCCTGGAGACCTATTCTTTGAAAGAGAAGGGAAGGGTGTTGGTACAAGGGAAGAGTGTCGGCGAAAAAATTGGCGCCGGCCCCATCAATGTCATCACCAGCGCAAGAGAGATAGAGAAATTTAAAAAGGGAGAGATATTGGTTACCCAGATGACAGACCCGGACTGGGAACCCATCATGAAGATTGCCTCAGGCATTGTAACCGACCGGGGAGGGAGGACATGTCATGCGGCCATCATCAGCCGGGAACTGGGCGTTCCCTGCGTGGTGGGGACAGGGGGCGGAAGCGAAATTCTGAAAGACTATCGAAGTGCCACCGTGTGTTGTGCACAAGGGGAGACGGGATTGGTTTTCGAAGGGATCCTCGATTATGAGGTAAAGCACTTCGATATGGCACATCTGGAGAAGCCTCAGACAAAAATCATGATGAACGTAGGGAATCCGGACAATGCCTTCCACCTCTCCTTTATCCCCAACGATGGGGTGGGTCTGGCCAGACTGGAATTCATTATCAATAATTTTATAAGAATCCACCCCATGGCGCTCGTCCGATTTGATTCAATCAGCGACAGTCACGCCAAAAAGGAGATTGAACAGTTGACCATCGGGTATGAAGATAAGGAGGCCTTCTTCGTCGATAGGTTGGCTCAAGGGGTGGCCAAGATTGCTGCTGCCTTTTATCCTAAAGATGTCATCGTGAGATTGAGTGATTTTAAGAGCAATGAGTACGCCAATCTCATCGGCGGAATCGAATTTGAGCCTGTCGAAGACAACCCCATGATTGGTTTCCGAGGCGCCTCCCGGTATTATGACGAAGCATATCAGGAAGGGTTTTCTCTTGAATGCAAGGCGATGAAAAAGGTTCGGAATGAAATGGGTCTGATCAATGTAAAATTGATGATCCCCTTCTGCAGGACGGTGGAGGAGGGGAGGTTGGTCATAGCGGAGATGAGAAAGCACGGTCTGATCCAGGGGGAAAATGGCCTCGAAGTCTATGTGATGTGTGAGGTCCCCAGCAATGTGATCATGGCGGATGAATTCGCTGAGATTTTTGATGGGTTTTCCATCGGATCGAATGATCTGACCCAGTTGATGTTGGGATTGGATCGTGATTCGGAGAAAGTTTCTCATATCTTCGATGAGCGGGATCCGGCTGTGAAAAAAATGGTTCAGTTAGTGATTGAAAGAGCGAAGAAGAACGGAAGGAAGATCGGCATCTGCGGCCAAGCTCCCAGCGACTATCCAGAATTCGCCGAGTTTCTGGTCCGCTGTGGCATCGACAGCATCTCCCTCAATCCTGACACGGTCATCAAGACGACCGACAGGATCTTGCAAGTGGAGAAGGATCTGGGGATTCCACGGAGGAAAGATTCTGACAAGAAGGCCCTAGCGGCAAATTAATGTTTTTATGCAAATCAGACGAGTGGTAACTCATTGCTCGAATAGACCTTATAGTTCAAATCTGTCTATAAAGTAAGGTTTTGGTAAAGAGGTGTCATTCCGGCGGAAGCCGGAATCCAGCGTTTTCAATCCCGCCAAAGGCGGGACTGGATGGCCCCGTATCAGGTACGGGGCAGGCTCATCAAGTCCGGCATGACGGACTGACAGACTTTTATGGACAGAGACTAATTCGTTTCCCTTCCGAATGAAAATCCTACTTCACATCTGTTGCGCCAACTGTGCCATCACTCCCCTTGAGCGAATGAAAGAAAAGGGGCATGATGTCACCGGGTACTTTTTCAATCCAAACATCCACCCTTATCAGGAATACCAAAAAAGACTGGACGCATTGAAACAATATTCAGGGAAGGTGGGCCTGGAGGTTATCTATCGGGATGAATATCTCCTCGAGGAGTTTTTAAGAAACGTATCCCATCGAGTAGAGGCAAGGTGTCAATATTGCTATTCGGTTCGGCTTGAAGCGACCGCTCGCGAGGCCAAGAACAAGGCGTTTGACGCATTTTCAACGACTCTTCTCCAAAGTACCCATCAAAGCCATGCTTTAATCAAAGAAACCGGGGAGCGTATTGCCCAGGAGATTGGGATTCCATTCTATTATGAAGATTTTCGACAGGGATGGAAGAGAGGGGTGGAAGTCTCCAAGGCGATGGGATTATACCGCCAGCAATACTGCGGCTGTATCTACAGTGAAAAAGAAAGATATTTGAAACAAAGGAAAGAATGATTTCACCGCAGAGACGCGGAGACCGCTGAGGGAGATTTCTTCTGCTCCAATCGGGAGACGGCGATTGGAGCAGAAACTCCGTCTCTTCGCGAATAAGATTGAACCCTTCTATAGCTATGGCACTTGTTGTTAGCCTTCTAATAGTCGAACAGAAGCCTTTTTGTTTGTCGGCATCTCCCGACAAACAAAAAATCCTTTCTCTGCGCTCTCGGCGGCTCTGCGGTGAAACTATTATTTTGGACAAGAGTGATTATGAATATTAACGACCTGACAGGCGAAGTCATCGGAGCCGCGATAGAGGTTCATAAGCATTTGGGGCCTGGGTTATTGGAGTCAACGTATGAGGAATGTCTGTGCCATGAATTGAGTCTGAGAAAAATCACTTATGAACGACAAAAACCGTTACCCGTTAACTACAAGCAATTCAAACTCGATTGTGCTTACCGACTTGATCTTGCTGTAGAGGAGAAGGTTATTTTGGAGTTGAAATCTTGTGAAAGGATCGAGGATATTCATAAGGCTCAGCTACTTACCTATTTGAAACTTTCTGGTCTGCAATTGGGTCTCATTCTCAATTTCAACGTACCCATCATGAAAGAAGGCATTGTGAGGGTGGTCAACAACCTTGAGGAATAGACTTGGCAGAGGGATAGGGTGCTGAATATTTTTGGAAGCGTGGGTTTATGATCCAATCGCCCTCTCGCGATTGGATCATAAAATATGACCCTCTGCGATCTCGGCGCCTCTGCGGTGAAAAGTCAGATATACTATGTTGGGGTCCAGATGCTTGGTCTAGGTCCTTTAGGTAAGATGCTCATTCTTCTGGGTGTTTTTATCATTCTGGCCGGTCTTTTCCTGCTTCTTGGAGAGAAGATCCCATGGATAGGCAGACTTCCCGGAGATATCATCATTCGAAAAAAGAATTTCACTTTCTACTTTCCCATTGTTACCTCCATCGTTATCAGCATCGTCCTCACGTTATTTTTTATGCTGTTTAGAAAATAGTGAAGTGATTATGGATTTCGTATTCCGAAGCTAAGCGGCAACGTCTTTGAGGATCTCCACCAGCATCTTCATCCCGAATCTCAGATTTTCCAAAGCAATCCGTTCATCGTTTCCGTGTTCCGTCTTCAATTCGGTCTCAGTCAATCGAAAGGGACAGAAATCATAAGTAATGACCCCTTTTTCTCTCAGAAAGCGGCTGTCCGTAGCTCCTGAGAGAAGCAAAGGAACCACGGGGCAAGCCGGATCGTTCTTTGCAGCAAATCTTTGAATGGCCTGGAAAAGGTCCGTATCCAAAGGAGAAGGAGGAAGAGAGCGACTTTCCGAAACAACCTCCACCTCAATTTCATCTACCAATCGTTTTTTGACCCCCTTTAGAAAATCTTCCTTGGAAGAGCCGGGGATGAGGCGACAATCGAGAGAGGCTGTTGATTCCGAAGGGATCACATTGATTTTGCTTCCGCCTTGAAGAATGGTGAGGGAGATGGTATCCCTCACGATGGAATTATAGATCGGGTTGGACGTTAAACGTTTTGAAAAGGCAGGGTCGCTAAGACCCTTCTCAATATCCTCGAAAAATTGTCTGTCAGCAGGGGGCTGTTTGGGAGCTATCTTTAGGAAATATTCCTTCACCACGGGAAGGATGTTGTAAGGCGTTTCCCATTTCGTAACCCTCTCCAAAGCCTCTACAAGTTTCACATTGGGATTGTCGGAATGAGGCATTGAGCCGTGGCCTGAGGTTCCTTTCGCCTTTACCTCGAGCTGGAAGAGAACCTTCTGGCCGTTTGAGACCCCATACCGATCTGCTGTCCCGTCGTCATTAAGGATGACGGCCCCCCCTTCATTGAGGGCGTACTCCGCTTCTGCCAAGGATGGAACTTTTTCTATAGCCCACTCAACGCCCCAGCCCCCTCCTGTCTCTTCATCGGCTCCTGCAAAAAAGAGAACATCTCTTTTTAGAAGGACCTTCTCCCGTTTCAGAATTAGGAGGGCCATCATTTCTATAATCCCCATGGATTTATCGTCAAGAGCTCCACGGCCATAGAGATATCCGTCTTGGATCGTTCCCGCAAAGGGATCGACCTTCCAGTGCTCTTTTTCAGCCGGAACCACATCGATATGGTTGAGAAGAAGGATCGGTTTCTTTTTCCCATTCCCCTTCAAGGTAGCAAGGATGCTCCCCCGGCCGGGAGAAGGCTCGAAAACCTGGCATGGAATAGTCTCCGCATCGAAAATTTTTTTAAAAAACGTCGCTCCTTCAATTTCATTTCCAGGCGGGTTGACGGTTTGAATACGGATATATTCCTGAAGGTGATGGGTTGCTTCCTGCAAAAGTTTATCCCAATCCATAGTGAACTCCTATTGCCGCATAGAGCATAGCGCAAAGCGCATGGCGTTTAGTCAATTCCGCAATCCGCATTGGGTTCATTCTTCTCCAAACAGCGGGACAAATTTAAACTGGTTTACATCCACCAGACCTTTATCAGTGATTTTCAATTCTGGAATCACCGGCAGCGATAAGAAGGAGAGTGCCATAAACGGGTCCGGGATTTTGCATCCAAGATTTTTGGCGGCGCGATGGAGGGCTTCTAACCGAAGGTTGACTTGATCAACCGATGCATCGGACATCAAACCCGCGATGGGCAGGGGAAGGGAGGCTAACGCTTTTCCGTCCAGAACCACTGTCAAACCACCTTTCATGGCTTGAATGGTTTCCGATGCTTTGATCATATCCTGATCATTGGTCCCCACAATGACCAGGTTATGCGAATCATGAGCGACAGACGAACCGATGGCTCCTTTCTTTAGGCCAAAACCCCGAACAAAACCAATTCCCACATTTCCCGTGGCTTTATGCCGTTCAACCACTGCAATTTTAAGGATATCCCCTTTGATGTCGGGGTAAGCCACTCCATCCTTCAACGGGATTTTTTTCGTCACTTTTTTTGTGACGATTTGACCTGGTATGAGCTGGATGATTTTGGCGAGCGACTGGTCGCTTCGGAGAAGGAAGACATCCTTTTTAAGGGGCTTGATTCGAACAGACCCCTTCACGCCCGGCCCCTTCGCTTTTCGAAGGGGAGGGAGGAGTATTCTACCACTCTCAGCAACCAATTTCCCATCTTTGAAAACCTTCTTAATCTGAAATCGTCCCAGATGATCGAACGTCACAATGTCTGCCCGATACCCCGGCGCAATGGCTCCGAGGTCATCCAGCCTGAAATATTCGGCGCTGTTTAGTGTTGCCATTTGAATCGCAAGAATGGGATCGAGCCCCCATCGAATGGCCTGTCTCACCATAGAATCGATATGGCCCTCCTCGATGAGTTCTTTGGGATGGCGGTCATCGGTTACAAAAAGAAACCGTCTTGAATTCTTGGGAGTGACAAAGGGAATGAGATCTCTCAGATTTCTCGCCGTCGTTCCTTCTCGGATCATGATCCACATCCCATTTTTCAATTTTTCCTTGGCCTCTTTGGCAGTGGTGCATTCATGGTCAGATCGAATTCCTGCAATGAGGTAAGCATAAAGCCCTTTTCCCGAAAGCATGGGGGCGTGGCCGTCCATTCGCTTTCCTTTTGCCATCTCGATTTTCCTGAGGACTTCCGGATCCCCGAAGATGACGCCCGGGAAGTTCATCATCTCTGCTAATCCGATGGCCCAGGGTTCCTGAAGCAGAGGCTTTAAATCGGTTGCCTTAAGAACAGCTCCGGATGTTTCCATATGAGTGGCTGGAACGCAGGAGGGAAGCATCAGGAAGACATTGAGAGGGACGTTTCTCGCCGATTCCGCCATAAAGCGTATGCCCTCTCTGCCGAGGACATTGGCGATTTCATGAGGATCGATGACGACAGAGGTCGTTCCGTTAGGAAGAACGGCTCGGGCAAATTCAGGAACGGTCAGCATGCTCGATTCGATGTGGACATGGCCGTCAATCAACCCCGGGCAGAGGAAATCGCCCTTTACATCGATCGTCTCTTTTGCCTGATAGTCTCCGAAGCCTACGATCACACCGCCGAAAATGGCCACATCCTTTTTTTCAATCTGACCTGAGAAGACATCCACAACTCTGCCGTTTTTGATCAGAAGATCGGCCGTTCCATCACCCGAAGCGATCCTGATCCTCTCTTTTAGCGATATCATACCCTCATCTCCTCCCTATAATTTTCATACCAAATCTCTTATTGGTGATCAAGGAATTTATGAAAGAAAAAGGGGACGCCTGAGTTTAAAATCGGAGGCTAAGCGAACTCACCACAAACAGGTATGATTTTCATTTGTGACCTTCATTTGTAGCCGCAGGCTTTAGCCTGCGATATTGGTTGGGTCTAAAGGAACTTGCTATGATGGATGGAGGTTTGAAGGGAGGCTCAGACTCAGCCAAGCCTCCCTTCTACCTATTAGTATGTGGTTATACAAGATGTATCAGGTGAACATGGTGTCACCTTGCCAGCAAAAGTACCCGTGAAAATAGCTGGGAATGTAGTCCAATCGGTATAGGTTTTACCGTCGTTAGATGCCCAATCGTCACCGACATAGTTGAAGGCGCTACCGCCAACTGTTCCTGTAATCAAAACGGAGGTTGTATTGTAGCTTTGAGACGATGAATCATAGCTCTTATAATCCGTGCCTGTAAAGGTTAAATATCCAACTCCAGGCGTTCCCCCTCCATTGCATAAACCAGTGGTGCCGCTAGTGGGATCGTTGGCAGTGTTGAATTCGATACCATCAGGGCAAATGGTGCAAGACGCAATTCCTTTAATCAAATTGCTTTTGGTAGGTGGCGGCTTTGTTAGTGATACTTGTGGCTTCATTGAAATCACTCCTAAGGGGCAACTTATCGTCCATATCCTCTGGCCGGGAAATACCGTACCTGTCGTGGGGCTCACCCAAGAAATGTATATCTGTGACCCATTCCCCAAAACGTAAAGGACGGGATCATATTTCAAACCTCCCGTAATGGCCTTGTCGATCCCAGGTATTACTGTAACAAAATTACGACCTTCTGATAGAGTTGTCGATCCGTTACCTATCTCCTCTTCATAAGTAAGCGTGAGAGTGAGACGAGTAAGTGGACCTGCCAGGTTTGGTTCTCCTGGACCCGCATACCCGACTCCGACTAACAAAAATAAAACTGCGATCGCTATCACTGTTACTTTTTCCATTGCATTTTCTCCTTTCTTATTTTGCTGATCAACATCTGGTGTTTTACAGACCATCATTGTGGCAACACATTATTTCTCAAGACGTCATTCCCGCGAAAGCGGGAATCCAGTTGAAAAGACTGGATTCCGGATCAAGTCCGGAATGACAAGCAAAGTAAAGGGGCTTTTGACGCATTACACTGGCTTGGATAAGAGACATACCATTTCCGAACATGATAAGGAGTCAATACCGTTCTTAGTT
>DBZJ01000118.1 GCA_002311635.1 Syntrophaceae bacterium UBA1163 | reverse complement strand
CACTTTTTCGGGGAAAGGTCAACCAGTAATCCTCAACGCCAGGTATTGGCACAGGCTGAAGACTTGTAGGTGTACCAAACATTCCACTTCCCACTTCTTTGAGTCCCTCTGAAAGTTTCGGTTGACCAATCTTCATAAAATTTGTATATTCCAATCAACAATCCACAATCGCCAATCAGCAATCAAATGGGGTGGCGGTGAAGATATTTCTTCGCTTTCAGGAAAAAAGCCTGGGGTCAGAAGGAAACTTTCGTGAAATATAGGCAAAATCAACCCTTCGACTCTCCGGCATTCGATCGGGCCAAAGGCTGAGGGTTGACCCTGAGCAAGGCTTCTTTTCCCCGCCCTGCAAGGCGGGGCTTGGTGCCACCGAATGGGTCAAGAATAGAGATTCGAGCCCAGCGGTCTGCTCAAATGGATAAGGGAGAAACCTCAGAGTCACATGAATAATTTATTTTAAGATTACCTTGAGCCTGAAGCAGTAAGTATTATTCGCCGAAGCAGGAAACAAGGAATATGAATGAAAATAGATAAAAGATTGATTTTCGCAATCCTTGGAGTTGTTATCATTGTTTTAGGAGGGGCTTTTGTTTTATGGCTTCGTACGCCCAAAGGCTATTCCGGAAAGATGGAATCCATCGCCATCGGGATCCCTTCCTCCTTTTTTGCATATACGCATACTTGCATTGCTGAAGATCAACGTTTTTTTGCCAGGAATGGCATCATTGTAACTATACGGGATTATGATCAAGGTCTTGACGCAATCGATAGTATGCTGAATGGCGGCGTGGATATCGCGGCGCCATCCGAGTTTCCCATTGTCGAGAAGGCGCTCAAAAAAGAGAGAGTTCGCATAATCGCCAGTACAATCAGGGGTGAGACTTTTTATCTGATTGGCCGGAAGGACCGGGGAATTAAAAACACTTTAGACCTTAAGGGAAAAAGGGTCGGTCTCCGCAGGGGTTCGATAGCAGAGTTCTATTTCGGCAGATTTCTTAATCTACATGGCATGAATATGAAGGATGTAACCCTTGTTGAAGTCAAATCAGAGAAACTGGCGGACGCTATTTCAGAAGGTAAGGTTGATGCGGTCATAACTCACCAACCCTTTGTGTATGATATTGAAGAACGACTAGGCGCCCATGGGAAAGTCTGGCCGGCGCAAAGCGGCCAGCCGATGTACGGGATCATGGTCTCCCGAGACGACTGGATAACCCGGCATCCGGAACTGGTCAACCGTTTTGTGAATTCTCTCGTTCAGGCTGAAGAGTACATCATCAATCACCCCGATGGAGCCAAAGCTATCATACAAAAACGGTTCAAGTTTGACAGGGCATCAATCGAGCGCATGTGGCAGGTTCACCAGTTCTCTCTCTCCCTTGACCAGTCGCTTATTACTGCCATGGAGGACGAAGCCCGATGGATGATAAAGAACAAACTTACGAGCGAAAAACACGTCCCAGATTTTGTGAACTACATTTATATTGATGGCCTCAAAGCCGTGAAGCCGGAAGCGGTGAATATTATCCACTAAAGAGCGCTTGGACTTGATTTTAATATATCCATTTGACCTGATGATTTCTACCGGAAATCTCGTTTGCTAGAACCTGCCTCGATTGCAGATAGGTGGGTGGAGCAGACAGCCCACTTCTTTGACCCTTCCTTCTGAAAGTTTCGGTTGACCAATTTTCATAAAATATATATACTCCAATCAACAATCAACAATCATCAATCGTCAAGGAAATGGGTGGTGGTGCAGATATTTCTTTGTTTTCCAGGGGAAAAGCCTGGGGTCAGAAGGAAATGTTCGTGAAATATAGGCAAACCGAAGGATAGAGATTCAATCACAAAGCCCCGACCATAGGAGGATAGAATGGGCGTGAACCCCATGACCACAGCATTAATGGTCTATCTTCGCGAGGCGAGCTCGCTGTACTACGGAAAAGTGCAAGAACTCCGCGAAATCATCAGAGGATGGTTATCGTACATTCCGCAGACTTTTCCTCACTACACCAGACACACTATGGAACACAGTGAGGAAATTATACTTCAATTATCAAAGTTGCTTTTTGTCGAAGAGAATGCAAAACAACCCACAATCACTCTGTCATCTACAGAAGCTTATATTTTAGCAGCATCTGCGTATCTGCATGATGCAGGCATGGTTGCCAGTGATAGTGAGAAGTTAGAACTTTTAAAGCAAGAGACATGGAAGAACTGGACCAGTGGTAACGGAGGTGGTGCACGGCGTTGGGCCGATATCCAATCGCTGAGAAATGGTTTAGTGCCGAAAGATGAAGAAGTGAGACATTTTATCGCCGACTTTCAGACGCGCTTCTTAATTGCTGAATTCATCCGTGGACGACATCACTTGAGAGTCGCAGATATTCTTGGGCAACACCAATCAGCTCTTGGCCGGTTTGCGCTCGATGATATACAACTTCAGCATGCAATTGCCAATGTTTGCCTTGGGCACGGTCTTTCTCTCCGCGAACTTGGTGATGTCCAAAGCTATCCAGAACGCCGGGATATCCGGGGAGAGCCGGTGAATGTAAGGTTCTTATCTCACTTACTTCGCATTGGTGATCTACTTGATATGTCATACGATAGGGCTTGTCCCCTGCTTCTAAGTGCCGCATGCCCGCTGCCAGCCGATACTTTTGCATTCTGGTCCCAGTATAAAATGATTACTCATCGACTTACTGCACCAGACAGAATAGAAATATCCGCCGAATGCAATAACCAGGAGGAACACAGGGTTTTGCAGGACTGGTGCCAGTGGCTTGTTGAAGAGGTCGAAAATGCTGGAGTCGTAATGGTTAGAGCCACTCGACATAGGTCATGGCAGCCCCCTTACGTGAACATGAAGGGGCCGAATAAGACAATTCAGATATCACCATCTAAAAGTGCAACATATATCCCTTCTAAATGGGTATTTGAGTTTGACCAAGATGCGATACTGCAGCGCTTGATTGCCGACGTGCACCATCAACCATTCGCATTTGTCCTGGAACTCATTCAAAACGCACTAGATGCGACTAATACAAACGTCCTAAATAAAGTGACATAACAGTTTATAAGCTATGCCAGAAAA
>DBZJ01000181.1 GCA_002311635.1 Syntrophaceae bacterium UBA1163 | reverse complement strand
AAATTCTATTCTCATTCGGCTCGTCTTTTCCTTCGCCATCTCTTTGTCGAAGAGCAAAGGGACATTTCGATCTCCACGCTTTATCCCTCCGTAAACCATTCTCCCAATTAAAAAAGAGGTGGGGTTGACATCCCCATCCCACAGGTTAAAATTAGGATTGATTTTCAAAACCTCTTTTCAAAGCGCCTTTAGGCCAGAGGGTTCGTTCATCCCCTGAATTTTCAAAAGGACGGATATGGAAAAGGGCTTGATGGAAGTCAAAGTGATGGGTATCGTCGTGGACCCCAAGGCCTCCAATCCGGTCGTTGTCTTAGTGGACCTTGCGGGGCAAAAGGCTTTGCCGATATGGATCGGAGTCTTTGAGGCAGAAGCCATCTCAAGAGGTCTCGAAGGAGTGATGACGCTTCGTCCCATGACACATGACCTCATGAAACAAATTTTGGATACATTTCAGGTAACGGTCAAGCGGGTGGTGATCTACGACTTAAAGGAAAATACGTTTTATGCCAATCTTTACCTTAACGTAGATGGTAAAGAGCTGACGGTGGATAGCCGTCCCAGTGACGCGATCGCCCTGGCGGTAAGGGTGAAGGCTCCCATTTTTGTAGCCGAGTCGGTCATTGAGGCGACAAAGCAGATGGGGATCCTTGCCTCCAACCTTCTGGAGGAGGGAGGTGACGAACTTAAAAACATTATTGAGAATATGAAGCCAGAAGACTTCGGAAAATATAAAATGTAATACCCCTCCTCATTTTTCTCCGTGGAATTTTTATTAATTTGGCCTTCTGATACGAAACTCCCTGAACATAACCCATCCTAAATAGCTGTCGTCTTAACTTTACCTGGCCTGGCAGCTTGGCAGTAGAGGGTTAGAAACAATTTTTCCAATTCTGACAATTTGTCATTTCCAACAGGTTACTGCTAAAATTAATCATCTTCAAGGAAACTTAAACAGAGCTTAGAAATCCAATTGTTATAGAACAGAACAACTTCCATTTCTTCTCGGCATGTATTTTGCTACAAATACACGAAAATCAAAACAAATGGAGGCAATTCGATGTCTTTAATGGAAAAAGATGCTGTGCTGACTACGGATGAGGCGATTGAATATCTGAAGATCTCCAAACCCACCTTCCTCAAATATATTCGTGTAGGGAGAATCAAGGCGATTAAAGCCGGAAAGGGTTGGAGAATCCTCCAATCGGAGCTATATCGGTTCTTGAGAGGTGAGATCGACTCGTGACAACAAAGATTGGAAATAGTCTGACATTGAAATGGATGGTTCTTTTAACGCTCTCAACGATCCTCCCGCTGATCATCGTAGGTTTGAGCATCGGTGTCATCTACCGTCAGGATTTGAGGGCGTCGTTCATTGGGGTTGAGGGGATTGTCCTGATCGCTGGAATCCTCTTCAGTTTTTTCTTAGCAAGGAAATTGACCCTTCCTGTTCAAGTGCCCGGGAATACGGTTGGGTACGAGGGGCTCGTCAAAGATATCTCCGAGCGGAAAAGGGTGGAAGAGGAGCTAAAAACATCCGAAGAGAGATACCGGACGATTCTTGAGAATATTTACGACGGCTATTTTGAGATTGACCTTGCTGGTAATTATACCTTCGTTAATGACGCGGTCTGCAGACAGCTCGGATACTCCAGAGAGGAACTGATCGGGATGAATAACCGGCAGTATCAAGATGCGGCAGGCGCTGAAAGAAGTTATCAGCTCTACAAGAGAGTCTATGAAACGGGGAATCCGATTGAGGTATTGGATGCGGAACTTATAAGAAGAGACAGGACGAGGGGAATCTATGAGATGTCGGTATCTCTCATAAGGGATTCGGAGGGGAAACCGGTCGGATTTCGGGGTGTTTCCCGGGATGTCACCGAGCGCAAGCGCGCGGAGGAGGCGCTGCGAGAAAGCGAGGCTCGTCTCCAGGTCCAAATCAACCGTATGCCCATCGGGTGCATTGTTTGGGATCGCGAATTCCGTGTTTTATCGTGGTATCCTGCGGCGGAAAGAATTTTTGGTTTCGCCGCAGAAGAGGCACTTGGCAGACATCCGTATAACTTCATTGTGCCGAAAGCCGCGCAACCCCCAATAGATGCTATTTGGCGACGTTTACTTAATGGGGATACCACTGCCCACAGCCTAAATGAGAATATCACCAAAGATGGCCGCATCATCATTTGCGACTGGTCTAACACACCTTTGAAAGACGGCAATGGAAACGTTATGGGCGTTCTTTCTATGGTTCAAGACATCACTGACCGCAAGCGTGCAGAGGAGGCACTGCGTCGGAGTGAGGAAAGATACCGAAACATTATTGACAACATCCAGGACGGGTATTTGGAGGTCGACCTTGCTGGTAATTTTACCTTCGTTAATGATGCGGAGTGCGTAAATCTCGGATACACCAGAGAGGAATTGACCGGAATGAACAACCGGCAGTATATGGATAAAGAGAACGCAAAGAAAGTGTTTCAAGCTTTTAATAGTGTCTACAGAACGGGGGACCCGGTTAAGGGAGTAGATTTGGAAGTTATCAAAAAGGGCGGGACGAAAGCGTTTGATGAGTTTTCAGTATCTCTTATAAGGGACTCGGAAGGGAGACCGACCGGATTTCGGGGTATTTCTCGGGACGTCACAGAGCGCAAACGTGCAGAGGAGGCATTGCGCCTGAGTGAGGAGAGATACCGAAACATCCTTAAAAGCATCGAAGAGGGTTATTACGAAGTAGACCTTGCCGGTAACTTCACTTTTGTCAACGACTCCATGTGCCAAATCTTCGGGTACCCCAGAGAAGAATTGATGGACATGAATGACCGGCAGTATACGGATCAAGAGACCACGAGGAAACTGTTTCAAGCCTTTAATGAAGTTTACAGAACGGGGAAACCCGGCAGAGTATTCGATTACGAGATCGTAAGAAAAGATGGGGCTAAAAGGCATGTTGAGACCTCTATATCCTTACGAAAAGATGCATCCGGTAACGCGGTGGGGTTTAGAGGGATTATACGGGATGTCACCGAGCGCAAAGGCGCAGAGGAAGCGTTGCGCCAGAGTGAGGAGAAATATCGAACCATTCTCGAGACCATCGAAGAGGGTTATTACGAAGTAGACCTTGCCGGTAGCTTCACTTTTTTCAACGATTCCATTTGCCAAATCCTTGGGTATTCCAGAGAGGAATTGATGGGCATGAACAACCGGCAGTACTCGGATCAAGAGAACGCAAAGAGAGTGTATCAGGCTTTTAATAGGGTCTACCGAACAGGGGAACCCTGTAGAGAACACGATTGGGAGATCATAAGAAAAGACGGGACGAAGAGATACATCGAAGCCTCTGCATCGTTACGAAAAGATGCCTGGGACAAACCGATAGGGTTTAGAGGAATCATACGAGACATCACCGATAAGAAAAGGATCGAGGAGCAATTGTTCCAAGCCGAGAAGCTCCGGGCGGTCGGAGAGATGGCGAGCGGGGTTGCCCACGATTTCAACAATGCCTTAGCGGCTATCCTTGGAAATACTCAACTTTTACTTTATACCGTTCGAGATGAAGAGTTAAAGGAGACGTTGAAGATCATCGAAAAGGTGGCCAAGGATAGCAGTCAGACCGTACGAAGACTTCAGGAGTTCACGAGGAAACGGATCCCTCAGGAACTTTTCAAGGTCGACGTCAACGCTATCGTTAAAGATTCAATTGAAATTACCAAACCCAAATGGAAAGACGAGGCCCAGAGCAGAGGCATCCAGATTGAAATGGTTTCTAATCTCGAAGACATCCCTCTTGCTTCGGGGAGTGCCTCTGAGTTAAGGGAAGTCATCACCAACATGATTTTCAATGCGATTGAGGCAATGCATGATGGGGGGAAAATCGAAATTCGTACGTCCAGGGAAGGAAAGGATGTCTTTATCCAGATTTCAGATACAGGAGTTGGGATCGCGGAAGAGACGAAAGAGAGAATCTTTGAGCCCTTTTTTACAACGAAGCCATTTACCAACACAGGGTTAGGGTTAAGTATGTCTTATGGAATCGTCAAAAGATTTGGAGGAGAAATCGAAGTTGAAAGCAAAGTCGGGCAAGGAACCGCCTTCACCATCACCCTGCCCATTGGCGAGGATGAAAAAGAAGAAGCCGTCGATTCGCAACCTATCAAAAAGGGAAGAAGAGCCCGGATCCTGGTGATCGACGACGATGAATTCGTCCGAAGTGTCCTTTCTCGGACTCTGGCTCAAGCTGACCATCAGGTGACCCTGGCAGAGAATGGAGGAAAGGGTGTTCAGCTCTTTAAGGAGGGAGAATTCGATGTTGTCCTCACCGATTTAGGAATGCCTGGCATGTCGGGTTGGGAGGTATGCAGGATGATTAAGGAGATCAGCCCTCACACACCTGTAGGAATGATTACGGGATGGGGGAATGAAAGGAATCGAAGCAAAATGGAGGAATGTGGTCTCGATTTTTTTATCTCCAAACCCTTCGATTTCGCTCAAATTCTGAATGTGGTCGCTGAGACCATGGAATCCGGAAAGGAATGATTCTTCTCTTGACGCTTCGACAGCGTCCAAGACCCCAAAATGAATGCGGGGTAGTCAACGACGTTTCAACTTTTTCTGCTTTCCTTTGACCTTCCTTATTCCCACACGCGCCTGAAACTCTTGCCTGCTAATATTTCGTTGACAAGTATTCCCACTTTATTTTAAAAATTTCGGTTATAATCAAAGGGAGATAAAATGAAGATAGCAAAGCTGGCAAGAAAGGGGATCTTTAATATCATTTCCTATATTCCCGGGAAATCGATTGAGGAGGTTCAAGACGAGTTCGAAGCGAAACGGTGGACGAAACTTGCCTCAAACGAGAATCTACTCGGTCCTTCTCCAAAGGCGTTGATCGCCATCCGGAAGGAACTTCCTAAAATCAATCTTTATCCGGAAGGCGCTTGTACCGTTTTAAGAAGGGCCCTGGCCGACAAGTTTGCGATTCCAGAAAGAATGATCGTCATCTCCAACGGCGCCGATAATGTGATTCTCATGATTGCGAACGCCTTTGTGAACGAAGGGGATGAGGTGCTGATGGCCGATCCCACTTTTTCAGTCTATGCCAATGTGACCCAGATCATGGGCGGAAAGCCGGTCAAAGTAAAGCTGAAAGACTTTACCCACGATCTGGATGCCATGTTGAAGAAGGTCAATCGAAAGACCAAATTGGTCTTTATCTGCAACCCGAATAATCCAACGGGGACCACCATCTCCCTCGAGGCGTTCAACTATTTCATCTCCCATCTTCCAGGGAGTGCTGTCGTGGTGTTGGATGAAGCGTACGGGGATTTTGTAGAAAATGCATTTTACCCGGCTGGCTTAGACTATGTCAAAGAAGGGGAACAAGTCATCGTTCTTCGAACCTTTTCAAAAGTTTATGGACTGGCAGGGTTGAGGATTGGTTATGCCTTAGGCAGGGAAGACTTGGTGGATTGTCTTTATCAGGTGAGGGACCCTTTTCCCGTCCATCGGCTGGCCCAGGTAGCTGCGGTGGCTGCATTAGAAGATGAGGATCACGCCGTCAGGTCGATTCAATCGGTGTACCAAGGCAAGAGGTATCTCTACAAAGAACTGGACAGGATGGGACTCTCCTATGTTCCCAGCCAGGCCAACTTCATCTTGGTCGATTTTGAAAAAGACTCGGAAGAGGTTTTTCGGGGTTTTCTAAGGGAAGGGATCATCATTCGACCGGGAAAGATATGGGGCTATCCCACGTTTGCCAGGGTGACCATTGGGAGGATGGAGGACAACCGCAGATTCATCAGAGCCCTCAAGAAAATAATCAAATGAAGTCCTATTATTCCGTCTCCCCTGTCCTTTTCTTCCAAGGAGCCCATTTCTCGCAGAGGGCGCCGTCGCAGGGGGACCTCCATCGTCGCGTTAACGTTTGGTGACTCGCGACGGAGAGACCATTGCCAAGAGAATGAATAGAGGGGCCGAGGTTCCATTCCCTTTTCATTCAGTGAGGATTTCTAAATCTTCTGAAAAGTTCCGCCATCGAGGAGGGATATGTCAAAGTCCTGCAGTCTTATCGGTGCATTCCTTTTTCTTATTTTCGTCGTTTCTCCGGCCGTGGGTCAAGAAAACCTGCCCGCTCTAATAAAAAGAGTGGAACCCTCCATCGTCGTCATTGTGACCTACGATCAGGAGGGGAATATGATCGGTCAAGGGAGTGGTTTTTTTATCGATAAAGAAGGAGATGTCATCACAAACTCTCATGTCCTGGAGGAGACCAATCAGGCATCCATTCGGACGACCGATGGGAAAGAATACCCTATTAAAAAGGTTCTGGCCGAGGACAAGGAAGGCGATTTAATCCGAGTTTCCTTGGATATTTCAAAAGAAACGGTACGGCCTTTACCCGTCACCACCAAACTCCCTGAGGTGGGAGAGAGAGTCATCGTCATCGGAACACCCCTCGGATTTGATAAAACGGTCTCGGATGGAATTGTCTCTGCCGTGAGAGAGATCCCCGGATTTGGGAAAATCGTTCAGCTGACGGCTCCCATATCTCCTGGGTCCAGTGGCAGCCCGGTGCTGAACATGAAAGGAGAGGTGGTCGGAATTGCAACTTTTTTTGTGGTCGCGGGGCAGAACCTCAACTTCGCCATTCCCGGTGAGAGAATAGCGAGATTGACCATGGGGAAGGAGGAAACCCTTTCAGAGCGCGAAGAGGCGAGAGCAAAAGACAGGCTCGCCTCGGCAGAAAAACTCTATGCCACGGGACTCCATTATGTCTGGGCAGAAGATTACGGCAAGGCTCTCTCCTATTTTGCTGAGACGATCAAGAGAAACCCGGAGCATGCCCAGGCCTATTTCCAGGCCGGGTATTGTTTGGCCAGAACCGGGCAGTACAGAGAGGCCATCGGGCCTTACCAACAAGCCATTCGCATCAACCCCAAGGATGCGGACTTTCATAATAATTTGTGCGTCGCTTATGGAATGGTCGGTCGCTACGATGATGCGATTGAATCGTGCAAATGGTCCATCCGGCTCAAACCCGATCTCGCCGAATCTCATAACAATCTGGGATGGTCTTATCAAAGACTGGGGCGGTATCAGGAGGCTATCCAATCCTGTAAGGAGGCCATCCGCCTCAGACCTGACTTTGCTGTGGCTCATTATAATCTTGGAAGTAGCTACGCGGCTCTGAAAAAATATGAAGAAGCCGTCGATTCCTACAAAGAGGCGATTCGCATCAAATTTGATCATGCAGAAGCACATTTAGATTTGGGGGCAGCCTATTTTCACACAGGCCGAGTGGAAGAGGCGATCGTATCTTATAAGCAAGCGATCCGATTGAAGCCTTCTCTGGCTGAAGCCCATCTCAACTTGGGGATGTCTTACTTGAGGCTTGGGGACAGGGGATCCGCCATCGAGGAATATAAAATTCTTAGAGTCCTGAATCAGGAGCTGGCTAACAAACTTTTTGATCTCATCTATGAGTGAAGGTCTCGAGCGCGATACCGTGTGCCGGGAATGATTGAAGATGGACAGGCATGCGGCAGAAGTCGAACGGCGGGACCGCTATCGTACGCTCTCCCTTAAAATCGACGGAAAAGTCAAAGAACCTTCCCGATAGAAACGTTTGCAGCGGGGAAAGATGCTCCTCCCCGCTGCAACAATTCATCATGGGGATTTGGATATCTACAACCTGTAGATATCCAAATCCTTTCATTGCGAAAGGTCCTCAACGAAACTCATTTGCGTCAAGCTGAAGCTAATTATTTCTTCGGTGGAACGATCGCTTCCTTGCAAGCCTTTGCGACACGCATCTTCACCACGGTCTTGGCCGGGATATTAATCGCCTCACCCGTCGCCGGATTTCTCCCCACGCGTGCCTTCCGCTTCACAAGGACAAGCTTGCCGATCCCAGGAAAGGTGAAAGCTCCAACCCTTTTGGTCTCGGCGATCGCTAACGATGCCATCCTATCAATGACGGCAGCAGCAGCCTTTTTGGTAAACTTCTCAACGCTTGCAAACTCCTCCGCAAACTTCGAAATGACCTGACCCTTCGTAAGTGGTTTCTTGCCTGCCATACTCTTTCCTCCTCCTTGTGGAATGGTTTAAATACTAAGTATACAAAAAAGTTTCTAAAAAGCAAGCACAAAATCACGCAAAAAAATTGGAGCGGGCAACGGGGATCGAACCCGCGACCCTCGGCTTGGGAAGCCGATGCTCTACCAGCTGAGCTATGCCCGCACGATGACGGGTCGAATGATCAATGATTCATGTTCAAAATATAAGAAACCCCTGGCCGTTGTCAAGAGATTTTTAAATCACCTTCATCTCGGTAGGAAGATAGGTTAATGTTTCTGCCCCATGAGCGGTCACGAGGACCATATCTTCGATTCGAACTCCTCCTCGATCGGGTAGATAAATGCCGGGTTCTATCGTGAAAACCATCCCTTCCTGAACCGGTCCCTTGTTTTCACTATTGATGGCAGGGTCCTCATGGACAGCGAGGCCTATACCGTGGCCTGTCCCGTGACCAAAATATTCCCCGTATCCCTTGCTTCGAATGTGATCCCTTGCCGCTCCATCCACTTCGCCAGCGGGGATGCCTGGCCGAACCTTCTCAATCGCCTTATCGTGAGCTTCTTTGACGATCTGATAGACCTTTTGCTGTTCTGAGGAGGGGCTGCCACAGATCACCGTGCGTGTCTGGTCGGAATGGTAGCCCTGAAATCCCGAGCCAAAATCGATCAGGATGAAATCTCCTTTTTCGATTCGTTTACCGCTCGCCTTTCCATGAGGCAGTGCGGATCGTTTTCCAGAGGCAATGATGATATCAAAGCCAAGGGCATCCGCGCCAGTTCGTTTCATGAAGCATTCCATCTCCAGAGCAACCTCTCGCTCCACAACACCTTCTTTTAGTATCTCCGTGACATGGAAAAAGGCGTTCGAGGAGATGTCAATGGCCTTCCGGATGAGAGTAAGTTCATGGGCGTCTTTTACTGCCCGAAGGTTTTTTATTTCGTCTTCCAGCGGGACGAGCTTCGCCCCGGCGCCCAACTTTTCCGACAGGAATTGAAAGGCTGAAAAAGAGAGGGCGGCAGATTCAAACCCTATCCTCTTCAATCTTAAGTCAGATAAAAGGGAAAAAATCCCTTCCATTTTCTTCTTATAGTGGACGATCTGGGAGCCCTTCACCTCTTCATCTGCCTGTGTCCAGTATCGGGAATCCGTCAAAAAGAAGGATTCTTTTCGAGTGAGGACCAAGGCGCCATCGCTTCCGGTAAAACCGCAAAGGTAGCGAATATTTTCGAGACTGACGAAGAGGATCCCGTCCAAATGATGGGAATCCAAAATCTTCCGGGAAATTTCCTGCCGGTTCTCATAAAACGAACGGTCTGTCAATTTTGTCTCCGTTTCCGAATATTGGCCAGCCATTTTTCGAGATGGCGTATCTTTTCTTCTCTGGAAAGAGGATAGGGGAAGCCAGGAGGAGGGGAGGGGTTCAATGCCTCGCTCAATTCTTCTATCCTCCTCTGTATGCCCGGGTCAAATGGATCTTTTTCGGCAAGGGTCTTATAAATTTCGTAGGCCTCCTGGAGATGACCCTGTTTGAGATAAATCTCAGCCAATGTTTTTGTCACCAGTTGATCCATTTGGCATACCTGCTTGAAGTGCCTTACCAAAAATTAGGAAATAATCTCGCAAAAGTCAACCCCTTTGACCTTTTAACAGGAAGCTGAAAAAGTGATTTAGTGGGCTTCGGCCTGCGAGCTCGCTGCCTGAAGGGTGCGGCTGCGGTTTTTGGGGATCTCACGGGTTCCCCGAATGGCTGAAACCGTGAGACTCCGTTTTATAAATTGTTGTTATGACGATCATAACTCGATTGCTGATTGGAAAAAGCAGGGCATATTGACATAGGGATAAATATAAAATAATATTATAAGGTTTTTCTCATTTGAAGGAGCTTGCTATGGAAAAGAAATATTTATTCTCGCCGGGACCGACCATGCTTCCGCCGGAGGTCCTTTTGAAGATGGCAGAGCCGATCATGCACCACCGGGAGCCGGAGTTCGAGAGGCTCCTTGCTGAAATCAGGGAGGGGTTGAAGTATCTTTTTCAGACGAAAAATGAGGTTTTGGTCTTTACCTCCTCCGGGACGGGTGCCATGGAAGGAGCGGTCTCTAACATCCTCTCCAAAGGGGATAAGGCGCTGGTGGTCCGGGGGGGAAAGTTTGGCGAAAGATGGGGAGAGATATGCAAGGCGTACGGAATTGAGTTTGTTCCCATCGACGTCGAATGGGGAAAGGCGGTCGATCCAAAGCAGGTTCAAAAGGCATTGGCATCGAACCCCTCGATCCGAGGGGTCTACACCCAGGCAAGCGAAACCTCGACGGGCGCGAGACATCCTATCCGCGAGATCGCGGAGATCGTAAAAAAATATGAGGAGACCGTGCTCGTCGTCGACGCCATTACGGGAATCGGTGTCTTTGATCTCCCGATGGACGCGTGGGGGATCGATGTGCTGATCAGCGGCTCTCAAAAGGCGTTGATGCTTCCTCCCGGGCTTTCCTTCGCTGCTCTAAGCGATAGGGCATGGAAGTTTGTGGAACGATCAAACTTGCCCAAGTTTTATTTCGATTTCAAGAAAGAGTTGAAATCCGCCCAGAAGAATCAGAATTCTTTCACCCCGGCCATCTCTTTGTTCGTGGGATTGAAGGAGTCGCTCCATCTGATTCGAAAGGAGGGTTTAGAGGCAGTATTTCGACGCCACGAAAAATTGGCAGAGGCGACCCGTGCCGCGGCAAAGGCAATAGGCCTTGAGCTCTATGCCCCTGATTCACCGAGCAATGCGGTCACGGCCGTCAAAGTTCCGGAGGGCATACAGGGTGGCAAATTGAAGAATCTGTTTTTCGACAAGTTCGGAATTACCGTGGCGGGAGGTCAGGATCAAGCCAAGGGCAAGATTATTCGAATTGCCCATCTGGGATATTACGAGCGGCTGGACATGGTGATGGTCATTTCAGCCCTGGAGATGCTTTTGAAGGAGATGGGTTATCCATTTGAACTCGGGACAGGCGTGAAGGCCGCGGAAGAGATCTTGATGAAATAAAGAGGGATCGGGCGACCTGAGGGGATATGAGATGGAGGAAATAAAAAGAGTTTTAGTCAGCGACCCTTTATCGAGCAAAGGGTTGGAGATATTAGGAAGCGCGAAGAACCTGAAATATGATCTTAAGCCGGGCCTTTCTCCGGAAGAGTTGATAAAAATTATGCCGGAGTATGATGCGATTATTATCCGAAGCGAGACAAAACTAAAGGCGGATCTGATCGAGGCGGGGAGACGGTTGAAAGTGATCGGAAGGGCAGGGATTGGATTGGACAATGTCGATCTCCCCGCGGCAACGAAGAAGGGCGTCGTGGTGATGAATACTCCCCAGGAAAATGCCATTGCCGCGGCGGAGCACACGATCGCCATGATCCTTTCCATTTCGAGGAAGATTCCCCAGGCGACGGCCTCGATGAAGGCGGGTAAGTGGGAGAAGAAAAAGTTCATGGGAGTGGAGCTCTATACCAAGACCCTCGGCCTGATCGGCATCGGGGTCATCGGGACGATTGTCGCCGATCGTGCCAGGGGTTTGAAGATGAAGGTCATCGGTTACGACCCCTATCTTTCAAAAGAGGTGGCGGAGAAGAAAGGGGTTGACATGGTATCGCTCGATGAACTTCTGGAACGTTCTGACTTCATCAGCATCCACACGCCGTTGACCGATGAAACACGGAATCTCATCGACAAGAAAGCTTTTTCAAAAATGAAGAAAGGTGTGATTCTGGTCAATTGTGCCCGGGGAGGAATCATCAACGAGAAGGACCTACACGAGGCCCTTCAGGAGGGGAAGGTGGCGGGAGCCGCCTTAGATGTTTTTGAGAAGGAACCCTCCATCGGGAACCCTCTGCTGGAATTGGAAGGGGTGATCAGTACCCCCCACTTGGGAGCTGCCACCGAGGAGGCCCAGGAGAATGTGTCCATTGCCATTGCGCAGCAGGTCGTCGATTTTTTGACTTCGGGCGAAGCGAGGAATGCGGTGAATATGCCCGCTGTTAGTCCGGATATTCTTCCTTTCTTGAGGCCCTATCTCCGGCTCGGGGAGCAGTTGGGAAGCTTTCTGGGACAAATTTCAAATTACGCCATCGAGGAGGTTCTGATCGAATATTACGGCGAGGTCGTGGAGTACGGGACGAAACCGATCACCATCTCGGTCCTGAAGGGCCTCCTGACGCCTTTTGTGGGCGAAACGGTCAACTTTGTCAACGCGCCGGTCATGGCCAAGGAAAGAGGGATAAAAGTCACGGAGTCCACCCGGGCTGTGACAGAAGATTATGCGAGTCTCATTGCCATCACGGCCCGGTCGAAGATGGAGCCAAACTATATTGCAGGGACCCTCTTCGGAAGGAAAGAACTGCGCATCGTCAAGCTGAACGATTTTTTCATCGAAGCCATTCCGGAGGGGCATATCCTGCTGGTGAACAATTATGACAAACCCGGGGTGATCGGGAATATCGGGAATGCCCTGGGAAGCCGGAACATCAATATTGCGACGATGCAATTTGGACGGGATCAAATGGGCGGCAAGGCGATCTCACTGCTCCACCTGGACGTCCCTCTGCCAGCGGGAATGGTGGGCGATATTTTGAGGCTGCCGAACATTATCTCGGTTCGTCAAATTCAGCTCTAATTTGAGGCTATAATTAAGAAAGCATAATTATCCTGCTATGGCAAATCCCCATCCCCCTCCTAACTCCCCCTTGAAGGGGGAGGAGGATAGTAATTTTCCCCCATCAGGAGGAGGGATAGAACAGCTTCCGTCCCCTTCAGGGGGAGGGAAAGGGTGGGGGTGGGTTAATCCGATGTCTATTCAATTATGGGTCGAGTATTAACTAAGCGGAGGGTTCATTCAGAATGGCCAACATCGTTATTGTCGGAGCTCAATGGGGAGATGAAGGAAAAGGGAAGATTGTCGATTTGTTGACCCGGTATGCCGACCTCGTCGTGAGGTTCCAGGGGGGGAGCAATGCGGGGCATACGATCGTTTTAAAGGGAGAGAAGTTTGTCTTTCATCTCGTCCCTTCCGGTATCCTTTATAAAAATAAAAAATGCATTATCGGCAGCGGGGTGGTGTTGGACCCGGCCGTATTGATTCAGGAGATGGATGAGATAAAGAAGAGAGGCTATCTAAAGAATGACTCTCAATTGATGATCAGCGAAGAAACGCACCTGATCCTTCCGTATCATCGGAGGATCGATGCCGCCAGAGAGAAGACATTCAAAATTGGCACCACCGGACGGGGAATCGGTCCTGCGTACGAGGATAAGGTGGCCCGCTGCGGGATCCGGGCGGTTGATCTCCTGGATGAAAGGGTATTCCGGGAAAAGTTAGAAGCAAACCTGATCCGGAAAAATGCCTACTTAACTCAGGTATTGAATGAGAAAGGCTTCGAGTTCTCGGAAATTTTCGATGAATATCTTCAGTATAAGAATCGGCTTGAAAAGTATGTGAAGAATACCTCCCTCATCCTTCACGAAGAAATAAAAAAAGGGAAACATGTCCTCTTCGAAGGGGCGCAGGGAGCCTTGTTGGACGTGGATCATGGGACCTATCCGTATGTCACGGCCTCGAATACGCTGGCAGGGAACGCCTGTCTGGGTTCGGGGATCGGTCCTACAATGATCAAGTCTGTGATCGGGGTGGCCAAAGCGTATACCACCCGGGTCGGTGAGGGCCCGTTTCCCACGGAGCTTCAAGATGAGCTGGGAGAGAAGATTCGCCAAAAAGGCGGGGAATATGGGGCAACCACGGGGAGACCGAGGAGATGTGGCTGGTTCGACGCCGTCGTGGTCAACCATTCCATCCGGTTGAACGGAATCCGTGAGATGGTCATCACCAAGTTGGATGTCTTGAACGATTTCGATACGATTAAGATCTGTGTGGGGTATCGCGCGGACGGAAAGGTTTTTCACCACGTCCCTGCCAACCTCGAACTATTGAAACGCGCTGAGCCCGTCTATGAAGAGTTGAAGGGCTGGAAGACCGAAATCAAGGGGGCGAGAGACGCTAAGGACCTTCCTCCTGACGCGAGGCGGTATCTCAAGAGAATTGAGAAATTGATCGGCACAAGACTGGCGATGATTTCCGTCGGCTCGGAGAGAAGTGAAACGGTAAGGGTGAGAAACCCCTTCTAAAGAGAGCTTTGGGAAACAACCTTTCGCTCTCCTGGTTACACAGATTTCCAATAAGGATTGCACAGATTTTCATATGTATGTCTAATCGGTGTAATCGTTTTATAATCCCTGCCTACCGGCAGGACAGGCGTGTAATCAGAGATTTCTGGTTTTTTCAGAAATCTCTTTAAATTTTGCTTGACAGCTCAGCAGGTTTTTCTTACCTTGAAACAAGAGGGGCCGTTAACTCAGGAGGTAGAGTATCTGCCTTTTAAGCAGAGAGTCGTGGGTTCGAGTCCCGCACGGCCCACCATCTCATCGCTATGCGCAGAGCGCTAAGCGCTTAGCGTTTTTTGTTGAAGGGTCCCCATCGTCTAGTCGGCCAAGGACACCGGCCTTTCACGTCGGCAACGGGGGTTCGAATCCCCCTGGGGACGCCAGATAACAAAATCAATGACTTACATTATCGAATAAGTTCTTGATTTTTTCTTTTTTTTTGGTTTTATTCCCAACACTACTCCCAACATCCAAATCCTAATTCTCCTCCTCCCAGTCCTTTTAAATTAATTTCATCACGATTTGGTCACATCCAATGCCTCCCATCCTCCCTCCCTCCCTCTCTATAACGCCTTCCTATATACCCAATGGCGGTGCCAAGCATCAATAGACCTATTCATCAGGGTGGTTTTCATTTGAGGAGAGTGGAAAGTGACCTAATGTAAACAGATAATCATTTTGGATAGTAAGAATTTTGCCGCCTTAAATTCGTTGATTCCTCCGTAAAAATTTAGTAGACTCTCAAAGAGGTTTTTTTCTATGAAGCGTTGTTCGTTGACTGAACGAGACTACTACTATTGTTATCGTTTTATCATGAAGACGCCGAGTAAAAAGGATGCACACGCGAGTGCCGCGACTTGGGTGGCGACGACGGCATTCTTCTACTTCCTCGGATTATTTGGAATCTCCGCTCCCGTGGTGCGCATTCCCCCGTTAATCCGGGGAGCTTTGGCGATAATTTTTATCTCAGTCATTTTTATCTTGTTTGGCGGAGCATATTATTACTACATTTCGAAGAAAAACGGTGAAAGAATCGTTAAGGAGTGTTCAGGAAGATCCGGAGAAAGGACAAGCATTGTCATCGGCGGCTTGATCGCCGTGGAAACATTTGCCTTTCCAGCTATGTGTGTGGTACTTGCCGCTTATTTTCATCGATGAAGAGAAGAAGAGTCGGTGAAGGGGCGATGGATAAGGAGATCAACGCGTACGTCCTCTAACAGGTGCCTCCGGATTGAACCCCAGGCACCTTCCTGACACGCTCGAGCTGAGACGTATGGTTGCCAGCGCCTTGAGATTCGTCGTCCGGCTCATGCGCAAGAAGTCCATGATGCTCGTCAGGTCATGGCTGGCACGGCAAAGAACACACCCAAAAACAGCAGAGCCAGAAATCCCCTCATAATTTCTTCATCTTACGTTACCTTCTTGTTTGGATTTTTTGTTCTTCATCAAAATCCCGTTATGGGTTTATCCATACCGTCAGTTGGTTTCCGATAACAGGATACATGTAAAGGGTCTCCGTTGAGGTGTCCGTCTGGAAGATCCTCTCCCAATATGGCGCCCCGGCCGCCTTGTACAGATATATCTCCGACGTCACTTGATTCGGATTGGAGGAGGAAGTCGAGAGGTAGAGGACGAGCACCGTGTTCGTGTATCCCTGGTAATACAGGACAACCGGGTAGCTATCCTCAGTGTAGCTGTATATTGCCCCATGAGAGAACGTCCCCAGATTCCTTGCCCCTTTAACCGGCTGCGAAAAAGAAACGGAAAACAGGATCATCACCAGAAACAAACCCAAGATTATCTTCTTCATTCTCTCACCTCCTTACGGCTGAAGTATTATCAATAGCTTGCTCGGAGCAGATGGAGTCTCTCCCGGTGGCGGCGGCACCGGAGCTGGCGTGTAGACGTAGCTTGCCGTGTTGCTATCGGCGCTCTCGGTGCCGGCGCTGTCCATGGCGGTTACAACAAACGTCATCGTGCAACTTGCGGTCGGTGCCTCAGTGAACAAGTAGGGAGATGACGACGTCCCGCTTGTTGCTGGAATGAGGGACGTGTTGATTTTAGTGCGCGTGCCGTCGGTCCTATACAGGTTAAAACCCGCAAGGTCAGTCAACTGCGACCCGTCCGTGTTCGTGGTCGGGTTCGTCCAGGTCGTCTTCAGATTGATGGTTGCACCGAGGCCGACGGTTGAAAGAAAAACCAGAGCCGCAGCCAACAAAGCAAAAGCGATCTTTTTCATGGTTCATCCCCCTTTGATGATGTTTTGCCCAGCTTGTAGCTGGGAGATAAGGTTGTTCTGCCAATCCCCAAAAATTTTGCTGTCTTTTCGTCCGACCTCAGAAAATTTCTTGCGATTCTAATGGCTTCGTTTCTGAGTGACTGCATACGGGGCATCGGAAGCTCATTAAGGAACCTCATGAACCCAAAGCTTTGATTCTCCACATTACTGATCTTCCCTATCATCACCACGTCGATCTGATCCCTTCCGGAGTCTGGCAAGGAATTGAATATCTGCTGCAGGATTTTTTGGTCCTGTACGATCTTAACGCCCTCGTCCTTTTTTTCTATGTCGCCCATGTCCGTTGAGCTTGGGCATGGAAATATAAGGAGTGACCGTATTCTGGGAAACGGTCAGCTTATTGCCTTCAATTTTTGAGACAGTGCCTTTGACCTGTTCAGCTCCCTTCTTTCAGAAGGGCAACTGCTCGGTGGTGAGAAGGGCAAATGGCGTGCCAGACCGAGGCGGAGTTTAGAAACGGTTTGATATTTAAAGAGAAATTATTAATTAGTGCTTTGGCGGGTTTCCTTTAAAAGGAATCTTTCTGTATAGATTATCATATACTGAAGATATCGCGAAGTGTATAGAATTTCCAATACCAAGTGCGGATATGGTCTAGGATTACTTTTCTTTATCGAAGTTTTTAAAATCCTCCGGTTTGAGGTTATGTTTTTTGACAAGACCGTAAAAATCGGCCCGGTATTTTCCTGCCAGTTCCGCTGCCTTACTTACATTGCCTTTAGTGAATTCAAGGAGGCGAACAACATATCCCCTTTTAAACTCTTCCACTGCTTCTTTAAAGGGTTTTAACGATTTCCTAGGTAGATCCTTTGTGGAGAGAACAATCTCTTCACTGATGACATCATGCTGGGTTATGGCCACTGCGTGCTCAATGGTATTCTCAAGTTCCCGCACATTTCCAGGCCAGTCATAAAGCATGAGTTTCTGCATAGCCATGGCCGAGATGCCTTTCATGTCTTTTTTCATCCTCTGGCTGATTTTGCTCAAAAAATGCTCCGCCAGAAGGGGGATATCTTCTTTCCTTTCCTTTAAAGGTGGAAGGTCGATCGGGACGACATGGATCCTGTAGAAGAGGTCTTCACGGAAGGAACCATTTTTCACCTTGGCTTCCAGGTCCCTATTGGTGGCCACAATCACCCTCACATCCACCTCCACTGGCTTTCCACTCCCTAATGGATAGAATTTCTTTTCTTGGAGTACCCTGAGGAGTTTTGCCTGAATGGAGAGGGACATGTCTCCGATCTCATCCAGGAAGATGGTTCCCTGATGGGACCGGGCAAATAGCCCTTGGTAGCTCCTTTTGGCATCGGTAAATGCCCCCCTTTCGTGGCCGAAGAGTTCACTCTCCAAGAGGGTTTCGGGGATAGCAGCACAATTGATATCCACAAAGGGTCTATCTCTTCTTTCACTGGCAAGATGGATTGCCTTTGCGATCACCTCCTTGCCCGTGCCGCTTTCTCCGGAGATGTAAATGGTGGAGTCCGTCCTAGCAATACGGGATACCAACTCTAACACCTTACGCATCTTTTCACTTCTTGCAATAATGTTCTGGAAATCATATCTTTCTTTTAAGAGCCCGCTGAGCCTTTTTACCTCAGAGATAAGCCTCTGATTCTCCATTGCCTTTTCTACTTGTAATAGCAGCTCCTCAGGATCAAAGGGCTTGTTAAGAAAGTTAAAAGCCCCCTTCTTCGTAGCCTCCACAGCGCTTTCAATACTACCGTGGGCAGTCAGGATGATGATGGGCATATAGGGATTGATGGATTGCATCTCTTCCATCAGAGAGATTCCATCTCTATGGACGAGCTTGAGGTCAATAATAGAAAGGGCGAACGTCTCATCCCTGGCTTTGGCTATTGCTTCGTCTTCGTTCATGACGGTGGCCACCTCATAGGCTGCCAGCTCAAGCCTCATCCTGATCAGCTTTAAAAAGTTACCATCATCGTCCACCACCAATATCTTTCTTGAAGACAGCGTCGTCATTTTGAAAGCTCCTTCTTTTTTTCGTCTATCTCTATGTCCACTTGCTTCGATTTATTTATAGTTTTGTTCAACTCTTCAATTTCTCTCTTTAATCTTTCATTCTCCTGAAGTATCCCTATCCATATTTTAGCCTGCCCAGCAAAAGGGCTCTGAGGAAAGACCTTCACCAATCTTTTGAAGTGATCAAGGGATTTCTGATAGTCCCTTTTGGGATACCCAGGATGGGCGTAAATGAGCCCTGCATTAAAAAGGGCCTCATCTCCGGGAGAAGCGTTATCATACAACGATAAAACTTTCTGGTTTTCTTTCAAAGATCCCTCGTAATCCCCCTGGTCGACGAGTTTCTGTGCCGTGATGAGGTACTTACGGGTCTCCCTTTTCGCCTCCATTTCTTTCAACGTAGCACAGCCAGCAAGGGATATGAGGATCATGCAGGCAATACAAAAATAAAGGTGCTTCCATGTCCTATTTCGCTCTCTACCCAAACCTTACCTCCATGAGCATTTATGATATGTTTAACGATAGCCAAACCTAAGCCTGTTCCTCTGATCTTATTATAGCTTGTCATGGTGGCCTGCTGAAACTTATCAAAGATCGCGTTCAAATCTCCTTTTGATATGCCGGGCCCTGTGTCTGCCACGGACACCCTCACCCCCTTTTCCATGGATAGGGCAGATATCGTTATATGGCCACCCCCGGGTGTAAATTTTACAGCATTCCCGATCAAATTCCTGAGG
Source organism: Syntrophaceae bacterium UBA1163 (assembly GCA_002311635.1). Taxonomy (GTDB): domain Bacteria; phylum Desulfobacterota; class BSN033; order BSN033; family UBA1163; genus UBA1163. The sequence continues at coordinate 2,587 of DBZJ01000181.1, read as the reverse complement.
GCTTGAAGAATCCTTTCCCCATCCATCTTAACAGAAGGCAAATCCTGCGGTATTTCCGTTTTGAGACCTACATTCTTAGCCATTGCCAGAGGTTCCATTCCAGAAACAGCTTTATTGATAAGGGAGCTGATATCCAATTCCTCAAGGTTGAGGGCGATCATTCCCGTCTCCATTTTTGACAGGTCCAGCAAGGAATTGACCAGGTCAATCAGATGGTTGCTCTCCTCGGCTATAATTGTGAGAACCTCTTTCCGCTTCTCTTTAAACTCCTCTCCTAGACCTTTTAATAACAGATTGGTTCCCTCTTTAATAGAGGCAAGGGGCATGCGTAGCTCATGGGCCATCAATGAGAAGAAGTCAGACTTCATTTTATCCATTTCCTTCAACCTGTTACACATAAGGTTAAAATCATGAGCTAGATCTCGTATCTCAGGCGGAGAGGAGAGGACCAAATTCCCATCGAAATCCCCTCTGGCGACCTGCCTCGTCTTTTTCTTCAAAAAGGAAAGGGGTCCCGTGATGCTTCTGGTGATGAAAATGGAGATAACGATTCCCGAAAGGATAAAACCTGCACCCATCAGTACCGCGACCTTATTTGCCCCTGCCCCCGATTCTCCAAACTGTTTTATCTTTTCATAGGTATCTTGCTCTGCGTAAAGCTTCAAATTTCTGAGCTCCCACAGGATTTCGTCTACCGCTTTTTCCTTTTCCTCTCTATAACTCTCCTGAAGATAGGTTTGATTTTTGTTGATCAATTCCACTTCTTGAGCAAAGAGAGTCTTATAACGTTCGTAGGAATCCTTTGCCCTGATTAATATCTCCCTTTTGCGTACGGTATCTGCTATGGATATTGCCTCATCGATACGTTTACTGACGCCCCTTTCGGCGAGCATAAACTGATGATAGAGTTCCTTGTCCTTTGTGAGGATATATTTTTTTTCGTAGCGTGTTTGTGCGAGAATGGAATCGGCAAGTTTTTGCTGAAGGTCCCCCATGCGATTGTCAATCTGTAAAATGCCACCTGTGACTTTGCGGAAGAGGGCAAGCTGCGAGAACGCATAGGCACTCACTGCCACTACGGGAATGAATATGGCAAGATAGCCAATAACCATGCGGACAAAAATAGTTGGTCTCACCCGGTACACCTCATCTTTCGAAGAAGGGAATGGGTCCGATATTACCAAAGGTGGGACAATACATCCACTCGTTGGCTATTTTTGAGGTCCTTCTTGCTTGCAGACTCGAATCTTCTTTGGGTCAGCGGTAAGCCTGCTCTTGACTCTTTTCATAACGTCACCTGTATGTGCAACTCATTTTCACATAAACGAAGCATCTATTCAAGACCCATACTTCCATCCAGTCACGACCATTACAGAACAATCTATGTGGGGTTGGTGGGGTGGTAAAATGGATCCAACGAGTACAAAATATTCTCCACAACCGATAAATCTTTGGGAAAGAAATAATCAGCATATTGACGCGAAAATCTCCAGCATTTGTCAATGAAGACCGAATAGTTCTTTCATGCCGGACCAACCTCCTGGTGAAGACCAATTCCTCAGCCCAATAATCTTCCCCACCAGCGCCCCTATTTTATCGATTACTGTTTGGAATGTTGCATCGAGGCAAGAGATCAAAAAATCACGATTGGGAGGAAGTACTCTTGAAATTAAGGGCTTCCCCTATTCTCCTATATCTCTAATTTTGGCCGGGAATCTGGTCGGGGCTTAGCCCTTCCAAACTGGGTTAAACCGTAGTATAAGGGCCTATGCTACCGAAGGTGACACTGAAGGAGCAGAAATCCATCTCTATGAATGACATATCGGCGAACAAGCCTACCAGAGTGGACTATATTGACTGGCTTCGGGTAGTCGCCACCCTCTGTGTATTCGTTTTTCATTCAGCCAGGTTCTTTGATCGCTTTAGTGACTGGCATGTAAAAAATGCCACCTCCTGGATAGGTGCCAATATCATCGTCGGATTCATGAGCCAGTGGATCATGCCCATGTTTATGGTGCTGGCAGGGGCCAGCACCTATTACTCGCTGCAATCGAGAAGTGCTTGGCAATACGTCCGGGAAAGAATTCTGCGCTTGTTGGTGCCCTTCCTTTTTGGTGTGTTTGTTATTGTCGTACCACAAGCTTATTATGAACTGCTTTCCCGCGGCAAATCGCCGTGCGCCAATTTGTTGGGCTATTTCCCCCTCTATCTCTTGAACCTGCCAGAGCGGTTTGCTCATTTCAGCTTCTATCATTTGTGGTTCCTGGCCGTGCTTTTCATCTTCTCTCTTATCTGTCTACCACTGTTCCTGGACCTGTTGGGGAAGGGGAAAAGCCCGTTGTCCGCCCTGGCGTCCAGGATTAATTCTCCCTGGAGATTGATGCTGTTGCTTGTCCTTCCGTTGGGTCTGATCGACATCTTTATTTATCCGGGCACCTTTTGGGGTAACAGGTATTCCTTCGGCGGCTGGTGCCTTGTCGCCCATCTGTTATTTTTTATTTCGGGATATGTGCTGTTTGTTAATCCAGGCATGGCTGAACAGGTGAGGAAGCTGAGATGGTTTGTAGGTATCGGTGCTATTGCCGCT
>DBZJ01000117.1 GCA_002311635.1 Syntrophaceae bacterium UBA1163 | reverse complement strand
AACTAAGAACGGTATTGACTCAATAGAAAAGGAATTAAGAAAAAGCGTTTTGCTCTTTCCTCAATTCCGTCTTGCCGAATCGTCGCGAAGATTTTCAAGAAATTTAGGGGGAATTTTGTAGCCCAAATCTTGTGCCTTTTTAATGTCCTTCCAAGATTTGTCGTATTCTTTCTTAGAGTAATAGGCACTTCCCCGATAATAGTAGGCACCAGCATTCTTTGGGTCTATCTCAAAGGCCTTATTGAAATCATCGATCGCCCAACTATATTGGCCTTGATTCACATAGCCAATTCCCCGATGATAGTAGGCACCAGCATTCTTTGGGTCTATCTCAAGGGCCTTGGTGAAATCGTCAACGGCCTGATCGAATTGACCTTTTTCCTCGTAGGCAATCGCACGATCAATGTAGAACTTAGCATCCTTAGGTTTATCCTGTTTTTGTTGAGCGGAGGCATAGGAGAACAAAAAGAAGAGAACTATTGGCAGGATTATCCAGATTGTCTTATTTGAGGCATTTTTCATAGATTCAATCAAAAAAGAAGCACCTAATATGAAGCGTTTTGGGGAGACCCATTATTAGTAATTCCCTATCAGGGAATGTCAAATTTGTCAATCACAAAATTGCTTGATTTGGGCGTTAACATACCTAATTGTTTTTAATTATTATTGGCTGAAATCTGTAACGTATGGGCAAAATCACTTGCAGAAGAGTACAGGAAGAAATCACCGTCACACTTGACAGTGTCTGTATAGTCAAATCCCGACTTCCAGAAATAAAACCATTTGATCTATACCATCTGCGAATGCGGGCAAAATATTCTTTTCAATCATTTCTTCACTTGTTCAATTTGTCCTGTGTCAGGGGCTGATTCTTGGTCTCATTTCCTGCTCAAATAAGGAGTAAGTTTATTCCAAAGTGACGAGATCTTCGATGTCCCCAAGTATTTTCTTTCCAATGCCAGGAACATGCGTAAGCTCGGATATGGTTTTGAAACCTCCATGAGCTTTTCGATATTCGATGATGGCTATGGCAAGTTTTTCCCCAATATGAGGCAGTTGCATCAATTCGTTGATCGATGCCCGATTGATGTTAATGGGACTTTTTAACCCGCGGTCCTTCGCCCACTCCTGCTTATAAACCTGATAGTGTTGATCCAAATGATCTTTGGCCTTGGCAAAGTTTGCAGGATCTATCCATTTCACCTGATGAATTCTGCCTAAAGCGCTCCTCAAATGATCGATATCGATCTCTCCTAAATGATTATGATGGGGAAGATGCCGGATTTTCTTCCCATCCTTCGCAATCTCAATGGCAGCAAAGGCAGAATCCGGAAGGCTTTCGATATAACGCCGGCTCCACTTCTCTGCCGATGCTGGTGATACAATAAGTAAAAGAAATATTATCGATATTCCGAAGGACCATCTTTTCAGACTTTTTATTAACATATCTTTCTACCCAACGTATGCGGCTGAGATGGAGCCGTCAGATTTCGGAGCATGCCCTTGTGGCGTCGTCAGGCGACGGTGCACCGCGAAACGAACCTACTGGTCCTCATTTATTCTTTTCGCCCGCTTACTTCCGAAAGCGTAAATCGTCCTCGTTCCTTTCTTTGATTCTCCCGAATGCGGTATCCCCTTGGGAACATGGTATTCATCGCCTTTTCTTAATACAGTCGTCTGATTATTTATTTTCAGTTTGTACTCGCCCTCCACTACGATGAAATATTCGTCATAGTCGTGAACATGCTCTTTTGAGATCACATCTTCCATTGAAGTCCAGATAGCCATCTGGCTTCCGTCAATCCCATCATAAACATAGCCGACATTTCCACGCGATTGAGATTTTGGATCAATTGCGTTTAGCCGATTTCTCATAAATTCAGGGAAATCATTCATTTCCGCCTCCAAAGGGTCGCGCCGCTTTTCGCTTAACGACCAAGACTAAAGTGCGATACTCTTTGAATGTCAATCTTTCAACCTGTTGCTATCTGAAGTGTGCATCAAATTCGTACTTGATTTTATCACAATTAAGTTCTAATATGAAGTGCGAATGGTAATGGCGGCTTCTCAAGGAGCAATCTATGCCAATCATAAAATCCATTTCAAGCCTGCGTAACCGAACGAGGGACATAGCTTCCCTGTGCCATAAACAAGACGAGCCCGTTTATTTGACAAAGAATGGGGAAGGCGATCTTGTTGTGATGAGCATTGAGCATTATGAAAGGCTCAAGGCGAGGGTGGAGCTTTTTGAAAAGCTCGCTGTCGCTCAAGCCCAAACTGCGGCAGGGGAAAAAGGGTTTACACATACGCAAGTGATAAAAAAGCTCAGGAAACGCTTGCATGGCGAATAAGTGTACGCTTCGTTACCTCCCTGTTGCCGTTGACGACCTTGTTTCAATATTCGACTGGATCGCAAATGACAGTCCCGCAAATGCCGTAGCATTTGTTGAAAAGATCGATCAGCGTATCGGCAGCCTCAAAACACACCCTTTCCTCGTTCATATGCCACGTGAAGAAAAACTCAGGCACTCAGGTTATCGAATCCTTGTTATTGAATCCTACCTCGTATTCTACACGATTCGCGCCAAAACCGTTGAAATTCATCGTGTCATCCACGGGTCCCGGAATTTGGACGATATCATATAAGGCTCTCGTTCATCTGCTTCACGGCATATCCCCCTCACCCTATCCCTCTCCCCGCTGGGGAGAGGGATAGGGTGAGGGGCAATCTAGTGAAATTTAATAAGACTTAATGCGTTTGTATTACTTCAGTTCCTTCACAAACCTGGAGCCCATCTTAAAGGCATTCTCACAATCGGTTGGGAAAACTTCTGCCCTCACCTTCGCCTTCTTCGCGGGATCGAAACGAGGCGCGTACACCTTCGAATAATCCTCGAACTGAGTCGTGTCGTAGCTGCATAGGGTCTCCGAAGCCCCGAAGTTCATTTTCATCAGTATTTCATTCAAAAGTATATGTCTGTCAAAACCGCGCTCTTTTGCCATGGCTTCGGGAGCACCCAGGGTATAGATGAATGCCGTACGAACTTTTCGGGAAAAGAGAGTCCCCGGAGGATCGGTATAGGTCATCAGGGGGAAGAGGAGGCGCTCCATGAAGGACCTCATCTCTCCGGTGACCGTTCCAAAATAGATGGGCGAACCCAGGAAGATGACATCCGCCTCGTTCACTTTTTTCAAGAGCGGCGTCAGCCCGTCCTTGACGGCACATTTGCCGTAGCTCTTGCCACCTTTCATCTTACAGGCAAAGCAGCTGATACACCCTTTGTAGTCAAGGTCGTAAAGATGAACCAAAGTGGTTTTCGCCCCCTCTAATGCCGCGCCTTCAAGGGCTTTCTTGAGCAAAGTGGCCGTATTCCACTTTTTTCTCGGACTTCCATTCACACCAATCGCCTTCATGTCTCTGTCTCCTTTTCAATGACCTATTCAATTTGTCCCGTGTCAAGGGCTGAGCCCTTGGTTTCCCTTGGATTTATTTTACAACAAAAAGGAATGGATGCAAAAAGGAAGGCTCAGATTGTAGATGAAACTCTTGGGGAACCGGCCAACGGCCAATTTCAAGCAGCTCTTAAGGACTCCTCATTTTGGATAATAATTTTTGGATTTGCATTCTTGGACGGAACAGGCAAGCCTTGTTCTTTCAAAAGATTTACATGTTCAATCATCCCCCATTTCGCTTGGTAAAGGCAATCCTCGACGGAATGTCCAATGCCTGAAAAACCTGGCAAGTCGGGAGAATAAAATCCAAAAAAATCAGGTTCGTTGGTTGCCTCAATAGTCAATGAATATTCTAAATCTATCATTTTTGTCCCTCCCTTTTCTTTATTTCTTGATCCCCGCAGCCTTCAAAATTGCATGACAGGTTCCTTTTGGAACCTCTTTTGAGCCATGGTAATCAACTCTGATTAGATTGTTCCAACCAGGTTTCGCATAATATCTAATGGATCCTTTTTCCTTTATAATTCTAAAACCGTCCTGCTCCAATAATCGAACAAGTTCGCTAAATTTCATACGGTTTCTCTGAGCCTATAAACAAAGTATAACCTCACCCTAAGAATTGGCCACCGAGAACTTCCGGTCCAAACGTATCAATATGGAAACGGATGGCTGATTTTACATCAGAGAGAGCTTCTTCGTATGTATCACCCTCCCCAACAACAACCCCTTTCAATCCTAATGGGTATGCTACATAGCCATCGGGATGTTTCTCCACAATAATCTTATATTGTCTCATACAAACCTCCGCTTGGATGGTTGCTTTATAATCATATCATAATCTTTGTCCTTGTAGAAGTGATAGAAGTGGCGCGAATTGCCTCACATTAAATGTTACCCGTTTGGTTAAGCAAAAGGTATCGTTGACTGATAATTCATGTTACCCGACAATTTCCCCTTT
>DBZJ01000108.1 GCA_002311635.1 Syntrophaceae bacterium UBA1163 | reverse complement strand
AGGCGGGCGGCCGGCGCAGGGCAAGGCGCTGCTGCTCGGCATCACCAAGGCGTCGCTCTCGACCGATTCGTTCATCTCCGCCGCCTCCTTCCAGTAGACCACGAAAGTGCTCACCCAGGCGGCTGTAGCCGGCAAGGTGGACAATTTAAAAGGCTTGAAAGAAAATGTCATCATGGGACGCTTGATCCCCGCGGGGACCGGTCTTCCCAAGTACAAACAATTGGAGCTCTGGGTGGAGGGGTATACTGGAGAAGAGGTTCCTGAAGGAGGGCAAGGGGAACCGCCAGCCGAAGCGGCCGCCTAAGAAAAGAAGCAGGGCTCAAGGATTCAAGGGGTCAAGCGGCCAAGTAAAAATCCTTGAAGGAAACATGGAAGGCTCATTCTGTACTGTTACGGAATGGGCCTTTTTTGTGCCCTTTTCTTCGCCTTCGTTTCCACCCCGGGGAGTTTAGTCGTTATCTTGACAAGCAACCCGGTTTTTTTCTATATTCAACTTAACCTAATTGCTCCATAGAAACGGCCCCAGCATTTCCCTCTCCCCCATTGGAGAGAGCAGGGTGAGGGGACAATCAGGTATACGGAGAAAAACCATAGAGCCTGTATTCGTACGCATACTGACAGAAGTCACTTAAAATAATAAACAAGGAGAACCAAAATGGAGAAGATCGGAAGGGTTAAAGATTTGAAGCGCGGAGAATCGGTCAGTTTTCAGTATCAGGGGAAAGAGGGTATTTTAGTAAAAACCAAAAAAGGCAAGCTGGTTGCGTACAGTAGGGTTTGCCCCCATGAAGGGGGCACCATCGTTTGGGATGCTGATATTAATAAGTTATTGTGTGAATGTCATCTTTCTATTTTTAATGTTGACGATGGTACGGTATACAAGTACAGCTCCGTTTTTGACAAAATGGATGATCTCACTCCGATAAAGCTTGAGATTGACGACAAAAAGGACATTTACACTATCTAAAAATGTGAAGGGGCGTTTTGGAAGATAAAATTAAGAAAGGGTGGAAGGTAGATCGTAACCGGAGAGTCTACTCTCTATTTTCCACCTTCGACATTCAAATTCCTATTTTAGGGTTTCCAGTTTCTTTTTGGCCAGCTGGGCTTGATCAGAAAGGGGATATTTTTCGATCACCCGCTTGAGCAAATTTCTGGCATTCGTTTTGTCTCCGAGTTCCGAGAAGGCGAGGGCCTGCTTGAATATCGCTGCGGGTATCTTATCCCCTTCCGGATATTTTACAATCGCCTTCTCATATTCTAAGATCGCCTTCTCATAATCCTTTTTCAGATAGTAGGTCTCCCCGATCCAAAACTGGGCATTATCCGAGAGCTCTGTGTTGGGATATTGTTTGAGAAAGGCTTCGAATTTCCTTCGAGCTCCTTCTAAGTCTCCCTTATGGAAGGTCTCGTAGGCATCCCGATAGAGATCCCCCATCCCCGGGGAAACCCCTTTTAGCTCGGAGAGCACCTCTTTCATTGAGCCCGGCTTTTCCGATTCCATGGGTTTCGAACCCGGCCCGGGCGCCTTTGGTTCCTGTGACTTGAGGCGATCCTCCAACTCTTTGATCTTTTCCTCCTGAGCTTTTTTTCTTTCTTCCAAGGCTTTCAAGCGGCCTTCCATCTCCTCCCTGAGACGGTCCGTCTCTTTTGAAGGCCTCGTGAGAAGTTCCTTATACTCTTCCACATTTGTCGAGAGGGCTTGGACCTCGGATTGAAGATTTTCGAGCCGAAGAGAGAGGTCCGTCTTTACCTTTTGATTTTCCGCCCTCAAGTCAGATAAGTCGTTCTTGGCGAAATCAATTTCTTTTCGTAGGGTATTGATTTGAGAATAAAGCTTATCCATCTCGTTATCGAGGGTCCTCACATCTTTGGTGCTTGCACATCCCAACAGTAACAACCCTATTAAAAAAACAATTCGTCCTTTCATCGCGTTACCTTTCACAAGCTCTCCTCGGGGAGTTTCGAAACTCCCTGGGGAGTGCTCCGCCTTACTATTTTGCCGTGACAATGGTATGGGCTCTTCGGTTTTTTGCCCAGGCTTCTTCGCTATGGCCGGGATCTAGCGGCTTCTCTTTTCCATAACTGATTGTCGAAACGCGATCTGAGGAAATGCCTAACGAGACAAGGTAATCCTTTGTACGGTTGGCCCGCCTTTCGCCGAGAGCGAGGTTATATTCAACCGTTCCTCTTTCATCGCAATGGCCTTCGATTTGGACCTTGAGGTTGGTGTATTTCTTCAGAAGGACAGCGTTTTCCTTCAGAAGGGCGCCATCCGAGGGACGAATGTCGTATTTATCGAAGTCGAAGTGAATGTCTTTGAGCAGAGAGCTTTCGAAAACTTCCCCTGCAACGCCGGGGGTCTGCTTGGCGACCAAACTCTTTTCGAATTGTTCTTTGGCTTTCGCTTCCTTTGCGCGCTCTGCCTCGGCCTTAGTGGCTTCTTCTGTCTTGACGGACGGTTCTTCTTTCACAGCTGTTTTTTTGGGGCAACCTATCATGATGAGTCCGACGCAGAGGATAAAAATGATGATGAAGCTTTTCTTAGTCATGGTAACCTCCCTTGAAGAATGGTGTGGGAACTCATGTTCATCCCGTTAGAAATCCCCGTCATTTTTGGCGGGAATCATCCCTTACAGAAAAAGGGCAGGGGCAGGCCCCTCTTTTCCCACGGGGTTATTCAAATCGCCTTGACCAGGCAGGACTCGATTCACCTCCTTTCGATGATGTTAAACCCCTCTGATTGAGCCCGTTGGCATTCATAATGTAAATCTTGGATGCCCCCGTTCGAGTTGAACCGAAGGCGATGTAACGGCCATCCGGAGACCAGCAAGGGCTTTCGTTGTTGCTCGAGTTGGACGTAAGGCTTCTGAGCCCGGACCCGTCGATTCCGATGGTGAAGATATGGTAATGGCCTTCTACCCTTCCGCAAAAAGCGATCAGGTCCCCTTTAGGAGACCAGGAGGGATTGGTATTATAGCTTCCCTCAAATGTCAGACGGCGCACATTGGATCCATCCCGTGCCATGACATAAATCTGTGGGGAACCGGATCGGTCTGACACAAAAGCAATCCGCTCGCCATCCGGAGACCATGTGGGCGAAGCCTCGTTACCGTATCCCTTGGTCAGTTTCTTCGGGTTCCCCCCGTTCGTATCGATGAGGTAGATTTCCGACTTTCCTTCCATCCCCATCATGAGTGCAATCTTTTTCCCATCCGGCGACCAGGAGGGAGAGACGTTTAACCCCGGGTAGCGGGAGAACAGTTGAAGATTTTTCCCATCCACATCGATGAGGTAGAGATCCGGATTCCGTCTGAGGTAAGAGGTGAAGGCGATTTTTTTACCATTCGGAGCCCAGGCCGGCGATAGGTTGATGGACTGGTTTTGGGTGAGCTGTTTGACGTTCGCACCGTCGAAATCGGCAACGAAGATCTCCTTGCCCTCCCCCTGGCGAACCGTGTAGGCAATCTTCGTATTTTGAACCCCCCTCTCCCCCGTGATTTGGAGAACCACCTCATCGGCCATTCTGTGGACCGCGGATCGAACGGTTTGTAAAGGGCCCTCGTACTGCTTCCCGACAAGGTGTTTCTGGTCCACCAGATCAAAGAGATGGAATGTCAACTTGAAGTCGAGGCCGTTCGATTCGAGCAGCGTTTCTCCGGCCAGGAGGATTTCTCCTCCCCCGGGGGCCCATTCTTGCAGGGAGGACGCCTCCGGGATTCCTTCTTTTTCTCGAAGCGGAGGGGGAAGATGTTGGGCATCGATCACCTTGAAGAAACCGGAGAGGGTGAGATCGTTTTTCAGAATCTCATAAACCTTTTCTGAGAAAGGAGAAGAGGTTTTGTCTGCAGATTTCCATTTCGCCAAAATGATGGGAATCTGGACAAAGGTCGGAGCATTGATATCAAGGTAGATCCTTGCCTCCGCGGAGGGAGCAGCAATGAAAATGACAAAGAGGAAAAGCAAGAGATATCTTTTCATTTTATTATTTACGATTGAATCCAAGACTAACGGATTCTCCCCACCGGTCTATTATTAAGACAATATTCGTTTGTAAGTCAATCATTTCTTTGGGATCCGAATAGTTACTCACAAAACAACCCTTTTAAATCGCTCCCACCCTCCCGGCAGGCCCTGAACCGAGATGGTACAGGGCAGGCAGCCTTTACGAAAAGGAGGAATTACCTCCCCCTTTGAAAAACGGTTCGACGGGCCCACCGTGCCGAGCTTGCCGAAGGAGGAGGATTTGAATTTTCATTATGTCAGAATATCTTTTCATCAGCTCTGGTTCCCATTTCCCTTTTTTTTCTTCTGAGGAATCGAAGGAATTCCATGCCCATCGGAGAAAGCGTTCTCCCGCGATGCGACACGATATAGATTTGCCGGGAGATGGGTCCGATCCCCTCCACATCGATTCGAGAGAGAGTGCCCTGTCTTACTTCTTCCTCGGTCGATCTTCCGGAGATGAAAGCAAGACCTAATTTCGCCTTTACCCCTTCTTTGACGGAAGAAGTGCTTCCCATCTCCATGACCACATTAAACTGTTTTAAACTCTTGCCCTTCTTTCTTAACGCCGTTTCCAATGCGATCTGAGTTCCAGAACCCTCCTCCCGGATAATCCAGGGTTCCTTCAAAAGCTCTTCCAGATTCACCCTTTTTTTTCGGGTCAGGGGGTGATCCGATGGGGCGATGGGGATAATGTCATCCTCTTCGTATTTTTCATAGTGGAGGGATGGATGATTCAACTTGGCACCGATGATACCGTACTCGACGCTGTCTTGGAGGACATATTGGACAATTTCCTTTGTATCAGCAATCTTAAGGGAAATGGTGAGATGAGGACGTTCTCTTTTAAAATCACCCATGAGCCTGGGAAGAAGATATTCCCCGGGAATGGTGCTTGCACCCAGAGAGAGGTCTCCTCGGATCCCTTCGGAGAATTCGCTCAAGGCATTTATCAAATCCTTGCGGAAGGATAAAATTTTTGAGGCATATTTCAAGAAAATCTCTCCGGCCTTGGTCAGGCGAACTCCCCTGCTCGTCCGGTCGAGGAGGCGAAGGGATAGGGATTGTTCTAAAGCAAGGATATGGCCGCTCACCGTGGGCTGGGTGAGGAACAGATCGTCAGCCGCCTTGGAGAAACTTTTTGAACCGGCGATACGGCAAAAAGTCTCCAGGTGTCGAAAATCAATTTGGGATGGTTTTTTTTTCACTTAGGACAGAATATTAGCGCCCTTTCTTTTTAAATGCAAGCGAAAGAGTGTCGTTTGAATGGGAAGGATTTTCTGAAGGAATAGAAATAAAAATAGGGCTTGGGAAAAACTCCCCAAGCCCTATTCTTTAATCTGATAGAGGTTGAATTTTAGTACATGTCACCCATTCCACCCATTCCACCGCCGCCCGGAGGCATTTGGGGGTAAGGGGCTTTCTTTTCCGGCTTATCGGCCACAATCGCCTCTGTGGTGATCATCAACGACGCGACGGAAGCCGCGTTTTGAAGGGCGAGCCTGACCACTTTGGTGGGATCGATGATCCCTGCCTTGATCATATCCGTATACTCATCCTGTGCAGCATCGAATCCGAAAGCTCCCTTCTCATTCTTGACTTTCTCCGTCACGACAGATCCCTCCTGACCGGCATTATTGGCGATCTGACGGATAGGTTCTTCTAGGGCTCTCTTGACAATATCGACCCCGATCTTCTTATCCCCTTCTAATTTCATTTTATCCAGTGCGGGAAGGCAGCGGAGGTAGGCCACACCACCGCCTGGAACAATTCCTTCCTCTACAGCCGCCCGGGTCGCATTCAGGGCGTCTTCGACACGGGCCTTCTTCTCTTTCATCTCGGTTTCCGTAGCGGCACCCACATTGATGACAGCCACTCCGCCGATAATCTTGGCCAGGCGCTCCTGAAGCTTCTCCCGATCGTAATCGGAGGTGGTCTCTTCGATCTGCGCGCGGATCTGTTTCACTCTCGCCTCGATATCGTCTTTGTCTCCTGCTCCGTCGACAATGGTCGTATTGTCTTTGTCGATCGTGATCCGTTTTGCCCTGCCCAAATCGTTCAATTTGATATTTTCCAACTTGATGCCCAGGTCCTCAGAAATCACTCTTCCTCCGGTGAGAATACCGATGTCTTCCAGCATCGCCTTCCTGCGATCTCCAAAACCGGGGGCCTTCACCGCACAACATTTGAGGGTTCCACGAAGTTTATTGACAACCAACGTAGCCAGGGCTTCCCCTTCGACATCCTCGGAAAGGATTAAGAGGGGTTTTCCCATCTTGGCAATCTGCTCGAGGATCGGAAGCATGTCTTTCATGTTGGAGATCTTTTTCTCGTTGAGAAGGATATAGACATCTTCGAGCACCGCTACCATCTTCTCAGGATCGGTGACAAAGTAGGGAGAGAGATATCCCCGGTCGAATTGCATCCCCTCGACCACATCGAGCGTCGTCTCCATTCCCTTCGCTTCTTCTACGGTGATCACACCTTCTTTGCCGACCTTGTTCATGGCCTCAGCAATGATGTTCCCGATGGTTTCATCATTATTGGCGGAGATCTTCCCGACCTGGGAAATCTCCTTCTGGTCCTTCGTCGGCTTGCTCAGCTTCTTTAACTCTTTCGACACTTCCTCGACAGCCATATCCATTCCCCGTTTCACATCCATGGGGTTGGCACCGGCTGCAACCACCTTCGATCCTTCGCGATAAAGCGCCTGGGCCAAGACGGTGGCCGTCGTGGTTCCATCCCCGGCGGTGTCAGAGGTTTTGCTCGCCACCTCCTTGACCATTTGGGCGCCCATGTTCTCAAACTTATCTTCCAATTCGATTTCTTTTGCTACGGTCACACCGTCTTTAGTGACGGTCGGGGATCCAAAGGATTTTTCCAAAATGACATTCCTTCCCTTCGGGCCCAGAGTGACTTTGACTACGTCCGCTAAGATATTGACTCCCCGCAAAATTGCATTACGGGCATCCTGATCAAACTTGAGTTCCTTTGCCATTTTGACTTCCCTCCATTTCTATGTAATTTGTTATTTTCCTTCAATCACTCCTAAGATATCTTCTTCTCTCATGATGAGATGCTCTTCCCCTTCAATCTTGACCTCTGTGCCCGAATACTTTCCGAAAAGAATTTTGTCGCCAACCTTCACGTCGAGAGGGATCAGCTTACCTTCTTCTGTAGTCTTCCCCTTTCCGACTGCGATCACTTTTCCCTCCTGCGGCTTTTCTTTTGCCGTGTCAGGAATGATGATTCCACCTTTTGTCTTCTCCTCCTCCTCCAGTCGTCTGACAATCACTCTGTCCTGTAATGGCCTGATCTTCATCTTTAACTTCTCCTTTCTCGCTCAGTGGTTTTTAAATTTTTGAAATTGAAAATAAGATTAGAGTAAGATTGATATGTCGCACCACCTCCTTATAAATTAAAACCCTTTAAAATTAATTAGTTAGGAGTTTTCTGTAAGTTTGGTTGGTTAACAGGTAAAAGATAACCCTCCAGCGCTGCCATTTAGATAATCATCAAAAAGGGGATTGTCAAGGTAAGTTAATGAAATATTTTCCATTCTATCACATTTTTCTTAAGAAGGAAACCGCAAGGACTATTGAAAATCTTCATTCGATTCGACATAATTAGAGAATTGTCAAGGAGGAAGAATTGACGCAGATCCTTCATCGGTTATTGAAGTTATTCTTCGCTGCCATTTTTTTTATCCTTTCCATTTTCTCTCCCGCCGAAGCCAGCCCGCTGAAGAGGCCCTTATCCTTCCAGCACATTACCGCCAAGGATGGTCTTTCCAGTGAAATGGTTTTGGCGATCGCGGTCCAAGGTGAGGAGGTGTGGTTTGGAACAGAAGGCGGAGGAGCTACCCTGTACGATAAGTCCAAGAAAATTTATAAAGCCTATACGACCAAGGGCGAACCCATGGATAAAGTCGACAAAGGAGTCAGCATCAATTGGCAAAACCTTCTCCCTTATAACCATGTCTCTGTCATCCTTCTGGATGTGGGTCGCATCTGGTTTGGCACTTACTTTTATGGTTTCGGAGGGGGCGGAATATCCTATTATCAACCTCAGAAAAGCCCTTCTTGGAAACGTTTCAACACGAGCGACGGCCGTGCCAAGAAGGTTGTTTCCATGGCCGTGGATGGAGAATGGGTCTGGGTTGGGTCTGAAAAGGGGCTCTCCCTCCTCGATAAGAAGACAGAGGGATGGAAGAGGTTTTACTCGACGAATGATGGCCTCTCCGGGAACTTTGTCAATTCCCTTCTCGTTCAGCCCAATTTCCTATGGGCGGGCACAAATGGAGGGATCAGTCGTTTTGAGAAAGTTAAAAAGACCTGGAAGACGTATACGCAGAAAGATGGGTTAACGGAGGCGGAGATCAAAGCTTTGGCAAGTGTCGGACAGAAAATATGGGCAGGGGGGATCGGAGGAACCCTTTCCGAATACGATCTCATTTCAGACCGTTGGAAGAGGATCGAGCCCTCGGACGCATTGAGGAACGGAGGAATTCAGTCGCTCACTGTTGCCAAAGGAAAAGTCTTCGTCTGCAGAGACAATGGGGTAAGCATTTATGACCTTTCGACAGGGCAGTGGGAATCGCTGACGATGGCCGATGGATTGCTAAGTAATGCCGTTTTTTGTGCAGCCGAGGACAGGAATAGTATCTGGTTCGGGACAGATAAAGGAGTCTCACGGCTGATCATAGCACCGTGATCAGATTGCGGATTTCGGAATGCGGATTGCGGAATAGAAATGGAAAATAGTAGTAAACGTCCTAAATAAAGTAGTCATTGCGAGGAGCGGAGCGACGTGGCAATCTCTTGGGATTGCTTCACTTCGCCCTGAACACCATGCGGTGCAGGGCTTCGTTCGCAATGACACCGCACGAATGTCAACTTACTTTGGCATTCAGCGTAGTTGGCTGAAAAGGAGGAAGCGATTCCATGGATAAATTTCCAAATAAGAAACTCACTCGTAGACAGTTCATCAAGGGAGCCACTGCCGCGGCAGCGCTTCCTCTTCTCGCGGATAAGTTTTCGTTTTACGGATCCTTAGCTCACGCGGCGGAAGAGTCTGAATTGGTTATCGCTAAAAATGGTAGCGCTTCCCAACTCCTGCAGGCTGCTATGGCTCCTCTGGGCGGGATGGGGCGCTTTGTGAAGAAAGGGCAGCGGGTCGTCATTAAAGCGAATATTGCCTGGGCGAGGACACCCGACCAGGCCTGCACGAATAACCCGGATCTTATGACGGCATTGATCAAGATGTGCTATGAGACCGGGGCAAAGCGGGTGGCTGTCTGGGACCATACCTGTGACAATTACCAGTTTTGTTTTTCAAGGTCGGGGTTAAAAGAGACAGCTCAAAAGGCCGGGGCTGATATCTTCTCCGGCCATGGCCGGAATTCTTACAAGCAGGTCGAAGTCCAGAAAGGCAAGAAGCTCAGGACGGTTGAAATCCTGAGAGACGTGCTTGAATCGGATGTCTTTATCAATTTCCCCATTCCCAAGCAACACTTTGCCACGGAGCTGACCCTTGGAATGAAAAACCTGATCGGGATCACGTGGGACATGGAGCAATTGCATAAGATCGGGCTCCATCAATGCATCGCCGATGTCAATACGGTCAGAAAACCGGATCTGGTTCTGATGGACGCCATCCGGATTCTCACAACGAACGGCCCGAAGGGGCCTGGAAAAACAGAGGACATCGGCGAGGTCATCGCTTCCGCAGATATCGTAGCGGCGGATGCTTATGCCGCCTCCTTTTTCAAGCATCCCAAGACCGGGAGACCGTTCAGGCCGGAGGAAATCCAGTTCGTCAAGAATGCTTATGAGTTGGGCCTGGGCGAGATCAACCTCTCAAAAGTACGGGTGAAGAAGGTTACGGCTGCATGAGAAAAGCGATCCCCTACTTGAGGAGGACGATTCAAGCCCTTTCGTTTTTCTTCCTTCTCTATCTCATCATCAAGACGGCTTTTCCCCTTGAACTGAAGATCCCGGTAGACCTCTATCTTCGGCTTGACCCGTTTATCGGGATCATTACGATCCTCACGAAGAAAGCGGTCATCCTGAGGATGCTTCCTGCCGTCGGAGTGCTCCTCGTCGTTTTTATTTTTGGCAATTTTTTCTGCGGATGGTTCTGCCCCATGGGCAGCATTATCGACTTCTTCGACCGGATTCTCTTCAGGGAGAGAAAACGGTCCAAGGCGTCTAATGATCAAGCTTTCAGAAGGCTCCGCTACGGAATTTTTATCTTTTCTCTCGTGGCAGGCGTGATGGCCTTTCAGGTGATGTATGTTCTCGATCCCATCAGCCTCATCACCAGAACTCTTGTCATCGCATTCTATCCCCCTGCCATCTTTGTCTTTAATACCCTTGTCCCCCAGGTTCAGAGCTTTCTTCCTAAAAATCCGTTTATCATGTCTACCATACCAATGCCTGTATTCAAGGTAAACCTTCTGATCTTTGTCTTTTTCATAGCGATTCTTGCCTTGGGAACAGTCCGTAAAAGGTTCTGGTGCCGTTACCTGTGTCCGCTCGGAACTCTCTTTTCAATAGTTTCACGCTTCCGGATATTGAAACGGTTTGTCACGGAGGATTGTACCCATTGTCTAAAGTGTGTGAAAGAGTGCCCGGTAGGCGCGATCCCTGAAGCGCGTCCGGAGCAATACCGGCGGCAGGATTGCCTCTCCTGTTTCAAATGTCTTGAATGTCCGCCCGAGGCTGTTTCTTTTCACTTTGGTTTACCCCATTGGAAAACGGCGGATGGCGTAGACCTTTCGAGAAGGTATGTTTTGGGATCGCTTGGGCTCGGCGTTGTCTCGGCATTGATAATCAAGGCCAATCCCCTCCAGTCAGAGAGCGGATTGAAAAATAATCGATTGATTCGACCGCCCGGTTCTCTTCCCGAAGAACAATTCGTATCCGTTTGTACAGGCTGTGGTGAATGTCTAAAAGTTTGTCCGAATAACGCCCTTCAATCCACACTTTTGGAAGCTGGCTTGTCGGGTCTTTATACGCCGAGGCTCGTGCCCCGAATTGGCTACTGTGAAGAATTCTGTAATTTCTGTGGAAGGATTTGTCCCACGGAAGCCATTCGACCCATCTCCATTGAAGAAAAGCGCCTCCTTCAGATGGGGATTGCTCATGTCAACAAGACACGGTGTATCGCGTGGGATACGGAAAAAATCTGCCTCGTCTGCAACGAGCAGTGTTCGTATCATGCTATCATCGGCGATGATAAGAAACGCCCCATCGTGAAAGAAGAAAAATGCACGGGCTGCGGCATTTGCGAACACAAATGTCCTGTCGATGGCGAAGCAGCCATCGTTGTCTACGCCTCCGGTGTGCAGAAAAAACTGAAACCCGAAGATGTCAATAACAACAAAACTGAAGTACCTGCCAGCCCCACAAAGAATGAAAACAGTTTTTAGGCAAAGTAGAATTTAATCTTGAAACCTCCGACCCTTCCCCATCCAAAAAACAATTGAAATATTTTGCAGTTGTGATAACCTCTACTCAATAGTGCACATATACCAACTGTGCCAACTTCGAAAGTCTATGCCACTATTTTTAGGAGTATATCCGAACTCGTATAAGTTCGGATGTGAACGAGTTAGGCGACAAAGGAGAAAAAATGGACGAAATCTATTTGAATATTACTGGTTACCTATCTTTGATAGGCGCATTTATTATTTTGGCTTATGCACTCTGGCAAGCGCGACTTGTGACGAAAGATATTATTGCGAATGTCGACAAATTTGGTTCGGATAATAAAGGCAAGCGGATAGTTGCTAACAAAGCAGTTTTTAATTTCTATTTGGTTCTGGGAGCTATAATTGTTATTGTAACAGGGGCCTTAAAGCTGATAGGAATTGAGTTGTTTGTTGCTTTGTTAGTGGCGATACTAGCTGGTTTAGGAATCAAGTTAACAACTGAAATTACAGAAAAACCAGATGAGAAATAATCAATTTCACCTTCGTCGCCTAACACAAGCTAAAAGATTTCATTTAAATGCTATTGGACTTCTTTTAGCCTGGAACGTTAGGCAACATTTGCCCCCGAGTGAATAAGGACACTGAGGATTAATGGAAATATGACCAGGAAATTTGAATTAAGTCGGTTAGCGAGAAATTGCACAAATGAAGAAATTATTGTCGAGGTCAAACGAGTTGCTTCTTTGATTAAGAAAGACGTTGTGAGTCAGGTTGTCTTTAACAAATATGCAAAAGTATCTTCTTCTACAGCGCGAAAACGATTTGGAAGTTGGAAAAAAGTATTGATTGCCGCAGGTTTAGACCATAGGTACGCAGATCGGCCAGAATTCAAAAAAGTAAGAAGCCGAAAATTGACTGATGAAGAAATTATTGCCGAAATACAAAGGATCGCCAAAATTATAGAAAAAGAAAGCATAACGCTAGAGGAATTTGCGACAAATTCCTCTATTGAAATGCACCCCGAATCTGTTCGACGGCGCTTTGGCTCTTGGGCGGGTCTAATGGAGAAAGCAGGTCTAAAGCTATCGCCAAAATATCATCGCCGTTATTCTTACGAGGAATATTTTGAAAACTTACTTAATGTTTGGACTTACCACGGAAGACAACCTGTTTACAGAGAAATTGATGAATATCCATCTACAATCAGTTCGGGCGCTTATGAGGGCCGATTTGGAAGTTGGAGAAAAGCACTTGAGGCCTTTGTGATAAGAATGAATAAGGATGAAACAGAAAATAACGAAGAGGCTACCGTAGAAAACAAATCTGTAAATATTTTGGAACCGAAGAAAGAAACAAAACTAAAAAATACTATTCCAAGAGCAGAAGACCGCCGAGGTATCAACTTATCTCTAAGATACAAGGTATTAATTAGAGATAATTTTCGATGTGTGAGATGCGGGAGAAGCCCAGCAACAAATCCCGGCGTAGAATTGCAAATAGACCACAAGAACCCTTTTTCTAATCAAGGAAAAACTTCATTGGAAAATCTGGAAACAAAATGTAAAGAATGCAATTTGGGGAAAGGTGACAGATATATCGAATAAATAGAAAACAATCAGGTAGGGGATCATACGTCGCCTAACACAGGGCAAAAGATTGACATCCAAATACCACCGCACTTCTTTTCGCCTTGGACGTTAGCCGCCACTGCTCATAAGGAGATAATATGGCATTCTCAAAAAAATTTGAACAAGAATTAGATAAAGTCTTTCATCAACGAACGCACTGGTTGCGAAATGAGATTGGCTCAAAGAAAGTGGGCAAGCCTCCTAAATTTGGCAGAAAAAAGGTGAATAAAGCTATCGAACGGCTTCAGCAAATTGCTTCCGACGCACTCGCGCGCAAACTTGCTAAAACAGAATTCAATCGCTTTGTCTCCAAGAAAAAGAATTACCAAATCAAGGGACACGGTCCGGAAAATAAAAAGGCTAGCTTTGAAAACTGGTTTTCCAAATACTTCCCAAAGGCCAAGGGATTGCTTTATGTCTTTTGGGGGAAGAGAGGCAGATGCATTTATGTCGGGCGGACTGGTTCACATGGAAGCAGACCATCATCTCACTTTGATAAGTATTGGTTCTCTACTGTTAAGAGAGCAACAATTTTTTCTATCAATGCGAAGAGTCATATACCCAAACTCGAATGCTTAGCAATTCATCATTTTCAACCATCTAAGAATAAAAATAAGGCTGCCACTAAAAAGTGGACTAAGGCTTGCCCACTTTGTAAAACTCACAAACACATTGAAGAAGAACTTAGAAATATTTTTCGGTTTAGGTGAGCAGCGGGGGCTTACAAGCAAAATAACGACACTGGATAAACTCAGAAAGGAACCAAGGGGTCAGCCCTTGACATGGGACAAATTGAACAGGTGATTGAAAAGGAGACAGAGAGATGAAGGCGATTGGTGTGAATGGGAGTCCGAGAAAAAAGTGGAACACGGCCACGTTGCTCAAAAAAGCCCTTGAGGGTGCGGCATCAGAGGGGGCAAAAACGGCATTGGTTCATCTTTACGACCTTGACTACAAAGGGTGTATCAGCTGCTTCTGGGGTCTGAGTTGGAAGCCTTATCCAAGCGCCCCTGATGCCTCATTAATAAATGTTACCCGAAAGAAATGAAGAGAGAGGTATCGTGACCATAGGTTTTTGGGAACGTAAGATTTTAAAAATGGTAT
>DBZJ01000168.1 GCA_002311635.1 Syntrophaceae bacterium UBA1163 | reverse complement strand
GACACAAAACACTTGACGTTACCAGGACGGGAGATAACATCGTTATCCACAACGGGAAACTCCGAACGGCAATCCCCCACCCAAAAATGGGGGGCTCAAATAAAAAGCCCTATATATCCTCTCCATTTGGGTGGGGTTTGGATGGTGGGAGTCAGAGGATATATAGGGCCTAAAATCTTAAATTATTTCGTTTCACGACGGAATAGGAAAGAATCCATTACCTCCCTCTACGTCCCCTTCCAATTCTTGATGGCTTCATTGAAACCTTGAATGATCCCATAGAAGCGACGAAGGGACGGGCCTTTCTCTCTCTCTTTCCCTTCACGATGGATGCCATACACCCTTCCACCTCCCACGGGTGCGGACTCCTCAAATTCCTTCAATTCTCCTTTCTGCTGGTCTTTGATCCTCTCCAATTCCAGGCCGTGCTCTTCTTCCATCTCATGTTCGGTAAGGTCTCCTGTAATCCAGGCCCAACTCATGGGGTAGACATCGGGATTGAAGACGACGGAATAGAAATGCCAGACGATAATGGTGAGCGTTGCTAAGACCGCCTCATAGAAATGGATTGCCCGGGCAACGTCCCAAGTCCACATGGGGAAATACATCAGCCATTGCGTTTTAAACCAAAGGATAAACCCCGTGACAGTCATGACAATCGTTCCCCAGATCAATCCCAGGTATTCCAGCTTCTCCCGGAAATTGAAGCGAGGCATTTTAAGTTCTTTGGCCGGCCGATTGATGAAGAAGTTGTTCTTCAACGTCTCCCAGAGGTCTTTGGCATCTTTCAACCCCGGGATCATATCCTTTGCAATTTCTCTCCCCCTCTCCGTGAAGGCTAAGTACAAGAGGTGATAGCCCCCCAGGAAAATCGTAGCCACACCACAGAGGCGATGTAAAAAACCTCGTAGGGTCATTCCCATAGGAGCTTCCGCAATGGGAGAAACCCAGAAGGCGGTTGAATAGCTTAAGGCAAAACCTGTGATGACCAGGAGCGTAAAATTAACGGCAAGATTGAGATGCTGCATTCTCTCATTCAATGTCATTCTGAGGTATTTCTTTGCCATGGCAGTCTACTCCTTGCTTTTTAATGTGCCCGGTCAATCGTCTTTCTCAGCCAATCCATAAAGTTAAAGAATGTCAATCCTCCGATGACGCCGACGATCAGCAAAATGTACACGATCTTCACCCATCCAACCACCTTCTCGCCAATGTCTTGACCGCTGATCGAGGCGACGGCATGCATCTTCCCTTTTGCAAAGTTCACCGAAGCTCCCGGGTGACAGGTTCCACAGGTCTTTTGCAAATTATTTTTGCTGATCATCGATTTTGGATCTGAGGAAGGCCGGATATCATGGACCCCGTGACAACTGGCACAGTTGGCCGAATAGGTATCTCCGCCACGATAAGAAAGCCCGTGAAAACTATCGTAGTAGGATTTTACCGGTGTCGTGGTGATTTTATATTCTTTTGAAATTCGCTCCGCCGCATGGCACTGTGGGCACGTCGTTAAGGCGATTCGCTTCTCGTTGACCGGAGAGTCGGGATCCACCTTCGCTTTGATCCCGTGAAACCCGTGGCAGGTGGTGCAGGTGGGCGAGTCCGTTCTCCCTCTGGCCGCCAGCTCTCCATGGATGCTCTCTGTAAATTCTTTGGTGATGTCAGGGTGGCATGCACCACACGTTTGGGGAATGTTCGATCGGAAGATCGTTGATTTAGGATCGATCAGAGACCTCAAATTATGCCCTCCATGGCAGCTCGTACAGGTCACCTCCCCTGTTTTGCCGTGGACGCTTCTCTTAAATTCCCCTTCGGGCAGGGCCGCCCCCAAGGCATGTTGCTTGACAAATTCCACATTCGAATGGCAGCGATCACAGGTCTTTTCGATGTTGGAAACGTTGGTCATCGATTTGGGATCCTTGCTTGGCAGGATATTATGCTTTCCGTGACAATCATAACAATTGGCTGCCCTCTCTGTCCCCTTCATGATCATTTTGGAATGAAGGCCCTGCAGGTATTCTTTCTCCGCCTTACCGTGGCACGTTGCACAGTTTACCCCTTTATCCGCCGCCTTCTGCCCGCCTTCCGCATGTTTGTCATCCTTAATATGGGTGTGGCAGTCTGAACAGGACATTTTTGCATGGACCGAGTTCTTATACACTGCCTCGGACACAAAAAGCGAAATACTCTTACCCCGGGCATCTTGCTTTTTTAGCGACTCGTCTTGATGACAACCGAAGCAGAGGGAATTGTCGCCCCAAGCGACTCCTGTCATCCATCCCAAGATCAGCCCCAGGATCAATAGGACAGGAAGACCCCCTCCCAGGACTTTCCAAGCCATGCTTCCGTCTTCTCTCTGTTTCATGCAGGAACCCTCCTTGGAATGAGGAAAGGGAAGAACCCTTCTTTTAAACTCTCTCTATCAATCTTTTCAAAAGCACACTCCACCGCCGATTTAACTTCCTCCAGGTCAACGGGTTTCATTGCTTGGTAAAAGATCCCCGCCCCTCGGAGACGTTTCACCAGCCCGAGAGAGAGATCTGAAGAGATGACGATGACCTGGATCTTGTCACCAATCTTCTTGAACAGAGGGACTAAGTCGCAGGCCTTCACTCCCTCCATCTCATCGTCGAGGAGGACCACATGGATGTTTCCTTTTCGAACCTTTCGAATCATCTCACTCACCATCTTTGCTGTCTCAACCTTGTAACCAATGCTATGAAAAAACGTGGAGAGTTCCCTGGCCCAAAGGTCATCCTGATAGGCGATGAGGATCGTTTTCGATTTCATGCTAAACTCCTCATGAGATAGGACTCCTCACGACTCTCATTTTTCTACGTCGCCCGGATGGGCATCTCTCCCCGGCGAAAAGAGGAGAACGCCGTCCCCATGAAGGAGGACAAGAGGATTCCGGCGGGGATCAACTGCGCTAAGACCACGATGACCCCTCCTGTGAAGAAAAAACAGACCCCCAAGAGTCCGATTCCCCTGATCCCTCCGGCATAAGCAATGCCCAAAGAGACCAACGCAATGGCCAGAAGAACGATCAAACTCAAAAGGATCAAGATATTTTTCGTTTTCCGAAACATGCCTTTTCTCAATGCCTATTTCTTAACGGCGGCGGGCTCAATTCCAGGGAGCACAGCCTTCCCTTCATCGGCCACTTTCCCCTCTTCTCTCTTACGTTTAAAAACGACGCTTGACGAGGTTCCGATGAAAGAGAAGAAGAGAATCGCTGCTGGAATCAATTGCAGAAGAACGATCACGGCCCCGATGATAATGAAAATCCAGAGACCGATCCCTGCATCTTTCAGGCTGATAGACCTTGCAAATGCTAGCGTGGGCATTGCTGCCAAGACCGAGAGGATCAACCCGGCCATCAACCCGACCCATCGACCATTCCTTCCCCTCAACATACTGCATCCCCCCTTTCTGATGGGTTCGCGTTTCAACATTGCATTTCATGTGCCAACGTTAAACTGCAAAATGAATTTCAGTTAACGATTTGAAATTATTAATTTTTACGAAATTACCTGAAAAAAATCACGAGAGGAATGTATATTTTTAATATACTATTTCTGTGTAAGAAAATGAGCAAAAATTCACTAATTATTAGAATTAATTGATTTAATTGAAGAATAAAATAAACATACAGATTAACATACAATCAGAATCCTAAGGTCCGGGCTAAGATTGTGAAGGCAATAATTGGAATTAGCCAACAAAAAAAAGTAATAATATAACAGAGAGTTACGTCATCTGTCTCAATTTTTTTAACCTCCCCATATTTGACTACTAAGATCGTTCCGAGGGTAGCAATGCCCACCACAACTATCGACCAACCCACAATTAACCATATGAAGAATTCCGACAAGAGAACTCCTTATTCCCCGTGATTCTTGTTCGTGAGTCGTAACTGAAAGGATAATCCCTTCTTATCTCATAATTCCAAACTCTTAACTCTCAACTTTCTCCTCTCGCTCGAAGGTTGTACTTTCTCATGAGCGCCTGAAAATTCGGCCGCAGCATCCCCACTTCTTCGGCAGCTCTGGTGACATTCCATTGATGACGCTCCAGGGCACTGAGTACAAACGCCCTTTCAATCTCCTCAACCGCCTTTTCCCTCATCTGCTTCTTGATCTCTTTCAGCGCCTCGCTGGTCATTGGAATTTGGTTTTCCAAAATTTCCTTTTCTTGTTGACCTGGAAGAATGAGATGTTCCACTCTGACCATTTCATCGTCAATCATCACCACGGTCCGCTCGATCACATTCTCCAGTTCACGAACATTTCCCGGCCATGGATACCTCATCAGTCGTTCCATGGCCTCGGGGGTAAAACCTTTGACCGTCTTTCCCATCTCCTCAGCATACTTCTTGAGAAAATGGACGGCTAAAAGAGGGATATCCTCCTGCCGTTCTTTCAGAGTGGGAAGATAGACGGGGACAATATTAAGCCGGTAATAGAGATCCTCCCTGAAGACCTCTTCTTTAATCATCTTTTCGAGATCCTTGTTGGTGGCGGCGATCAGCCGAATATCCACCTTTTTGGCCTTGGTTCCCCCCACCGGGGTGAATTCTCTTTCCTGCAAGACCCTGAGAAGTTTGGCCTGAATGGACAAACTGATATTCCCTACTTCATCGAGGAAGACGGTCCCTCCATCGGCCACCTCAAAAAGACCCGGTTTGGTGGTCACGGCACCTGTAAAAGAGCCCCTTACGTGACCGAACAACTCACTCTCCAAGAGATTCTCCGATAGAACAGCGCAGTCTACCGGAACAAATTGCTTCTCCCTCCTCGGACTGTTGAAATGAATCGCCCGGGCAATGAGTTCTTTTCCTGTTCCACTCTGACCATAGATCAAGACCGTGCTGTCCGTCATGGCCACCTTGGCAATGATCCGGTAGATCTCCTGCATCTTTTTACTCTTTCCTACAATATTATGGAACCCGTACTTTTCCTGCAGCTCCTGACGAAGGTAGATATTCTCCAGCATGAGGCTCTTCTTTTCAATTGCCTTCTTCACCACGATGGAGACCTCATCCGGCGTAAAGGGCTTTGGAATATAGTCAAAGGCTCCAAATTTCATGGCTTCGACCGCGGTTTCGACCGTCGAAAAACCGGTGATCATGATGATGATTGAATCAGGATATTCCTTGCGGAATGTCCTCAGGACCTCCATACCATCGATCTCAGGCATCTTAAGGTCAGTGATGACAACGTCGAAAGGGTGGGCCTTCATTTTCTCAAAGGCTTCTTTTCCGCTCAGGGCGGTTTCCACCTCATATCCCTCCTCGTCCAGAATCCGCTTGCAGCTCTCGCAAACGATCATTTCATCATCGACAACTAAAATTCTTGGCACCGACACTTCTCGTTCCTCCCCGTCCTATGTATAAAACCTCTATCATCTTACCATAAAGGATATCGGTAATAAAGAACGTGGTAACGCCCGTTTCGAGAACCACACGACTCCAATGTATTCCAAAAGAACGATCTTTCCTCTCAGCTACCATCTCTTCAATAAAGTTAATTTCCAACTTCACATTTCAGATGTCTCAATCCGCGACCCGTGATCGACCGCGGCGGGAAGTCTTTTCTCCAAATCTCTCAGGTCTGAGAGAATAAAGTCTCCCCCTTCCTCGCTTGATCGGTCCAGGTAAAAGGCTTGGATCCCCAACGAGCGGGGGACGAGATAGTCAAACTCGTAATGGTCACCCACATGGACGATCTCCTGAGGTGTGGCCTCAAGGATCTGGCAAATTCGTTGGTAAAAGGCCGTTGTCTTCTTCACCTCACCGAAATCAGAGGTCGCTGAGAAGATCCGATCGAAGTATTTCCCCAGGCCTGTGGCTTCCATCTCCATGCCGATAAACTCTCTTCCTGCATTCGAGGTGAGAACCATTCTATATTTATCTCTCAAGCGCTCCAAAAGAGGATGAACATCTGGATAGATCTTGATCTTATCCGTATATCGCCCCATCAACACTTCCCAACTCTCCTCCAGCTGGAAAAGTTGAAACCAATATTTGATGTCATACCACTCAATCGCCCCCTCGCCCACCTTCAGGTATGCTTTTACCACAAAATCCTTTGCTTCCTCGAAGGGAAGTCCTTCCTTTTCGGCATAAAGTGTGGGAATGCCGTGACCCCAGACCCAATCTGTGAATTCGGCGTCCACCAATGTCCCGTCCATATCAAAGGAAATGATCTTAGGCATGCTTTCTCCCTGAAAACGAGTTATGAATTCCTATCGACGATTTTAAATTCCAAATTTCAAATGACCAATCTATCCTTTTCGTATTTTGAATTTAGTTCATTGGAATTTACTTGGTGCTTTGGTATTTCGTACTTGGTGCTTTCTCGATCAGCTATATCTTTTCTAAGACCACGCCTTCAGCGTCGCTAATGTCCTTTTCCAAATCGGCAATGGCAATCGTGCGGATCGGCAGATAAACATTTGAGGTAAAAATCGTGATGCACCGCTTGTTGAACATGATCAAGGGGGCGCCGGGCTGATGGGATCGTACAAGGATATTTTTTTGGTACCGCGCCATCAATCGATTGAAATATTCTCGTCCGAATTGGGGTCTTCCCCAAAGGTCTCCTGCGTAGTCGGTTCCGCTCTCCACAAAATCCCCCCAGGCAACTCTGTCCCAATGTTCGTCTCCCAATTCGACCCGGTTCATGTCCTCAAGGGTCTTTAAATCTGGCAGCGCGCCGTGAAGTGCTAAGATTCCATTTTGGGTTGCGGCTGCAATAGGAAACTTTGAGAAGAGACGGCCGTACTCCTCTTTTTCTTCAATCGCGAGGGATTCCCAAAAATTAGCTGGAGAAAACTCTTTCACCATAAATCCTTCGTGATTCCCGGCAAGAAGGAAGACCTCTTCAGGATGTTCCAGCTTGCATCTCACGAGGTATTGGATATTCTCTTCAGAATAATTTCCCCGATCCACATAGTCTCCCAGGAAGACGATGTGATTAGGTTTTTTGAGGTATCGCTGGATAACCTTCTCACCGGCCTCCAGATCTCCATGGGTATCTCCCACAAAAACCACTTTCCCTTTTGAAGGAAGACGGATCAGCCGTGGTTCCTTCTCAAATACTTCCTCTGCCTTTCTAAGAAGATCCTTCCACTCCACCACTTTCCCTATGTCTTCACCACTTTGACATGGACCTTCCGATTCCTTGGCCCATCAAATTCACAAAAGAAGATCCCCTGCCAGGTTCCCAGAACTAACTCCCCCGACTCAACAAAGACGATTTCGGAACACCCCACCAGACTGGCCTTGATATGAGCCGGAGAATTTCCTTCCGAATGGCGATACTGATCATTAAAAGGAATAATCTTATTTAACTCCATAACAATGTCGTGAACGACGCTCGGGTCCGCATTCTCATTGATCGTGACCGCCGCCGTGGTGTGAGGGATAAACACGATGCAGACCCCATCTTCCACCCCCATTTTTCTCACAGCTTCATGAACAGACCGGGTGATATCAATGAACCACTCCCTGGGCTAAAGCCCAGGGTTTCAGGTCTGCTGACATGATCTGGCACAATTACCGACGTTGTTCTCTTATGTATCGCCGCACGACCTCTTCATCAACGTTGCCTACTGTCTCGGCAAAATACCCATCCGGCCAAAAACTATCTCCCCACAAAAACTCTTCAAGCTCCGGATACTCTTTTCTTATCACCCGGC
>DBZJ01000171.1 GCA_002311635.1 Syntrophaceae bacterium UBA1163 | reverse complement strand
CTTCGATCTCAATTCCACTGGTCGCTTTCGAATTTGGTCGCCCTGCTTCGGATGAATCTCTTTACCCATCGGGATCTTCGGGCTTGGTTAAATAAACCGTTTGATGTGTTACCTATTCCATATGAATTTGAGCAGTTGAAACTCCAATTTGCCTAATTCGGACAGCATTTTTATGAGGAACCTGATCTATAAAAGTTTAAAATCTTTTCCAAAAAGCCAATAAAACCAATAGGGGGTAGTAAGATTTCTACTTAATTTGGACAGCACTGCTCTGAGATGAAATCTTGCGGGTCTGCTTAAACAGACACCGCCTGTCCCCCGCCCAGTAATATTGTTGATCCGGTCATGTATGATGCATCATCCGAACACATCCACATAACAGCCGCAGCGACTTCTTCCGGTTTTCCAAACTTCCTCATAGGAATCATGGATAGCATAATCTTTTCCAAACCCGGAGTTATACTTAGTCTTTTATCGTGCATTGGCGTCTTGATGATCCCCGGGCAAAGCGCGTTGATGCGGATGTTGTCTGCGATGTATTCCAAAGCTGCCCCCTTGGTGAGGCCGACAACACCATGCTTGCTTGCGCTGTAGATGGTCAGCCGGGGCGCGCCGCCCAGGCCTGGAGATGAGGAATTGTTGATAATAACGCCGCCACCCTGCTTGAGCATCTGCACGATCTCGTATTTCATGCACAGCCAGACACCCTTCAGGTTGATGTCCATGATCGCATTCCACATCTCCATGGTTTCCTTAGCTAGTCTCGCTCCTTGGCCCTCAACCCCTGCATTGTTGAATGCAAAATCCACGCGGCCGTATTCCGATACAGCCATTTCCACAAGATTCTTGACTTGATCCTCCTGGGAGACGTCCGTCCTGACAAAAAAAGCCTCACCGCCTATAGCTTTAATTTCTCTGACGGCATCTTTTCCCCTCTCTTCACCTCGACTCGCTATGACGACCTTCGCACCCTCCAAGGCAAAGGCCTTCGCCGTGGCCTTTCCTATTCCAGAACTCCCTCCAGTGATCAATATGACTTTTCCCTGCATCTTTCCCATAACAGCACTCCTCATATCCGAACTGTCGAGGCATCCACTCGGGATGGTCTGTGGTGCCGTCCGCAGTAAGTAAAGAAGTATCCCACAGCAGAAAGACTATGGGATACTTCGCGGTTTCATTTAGTGGCTGCGCTTATTCCCATCCACCGACACCCGGTGTTTCCATCAATGCCCAGGAAATCTTCCGGCCAGCCTCATTACTTCCCATAAGACTATACGCCGTCCGGGGGCACCTGTATTTCTTGTACAGAGCTCGGATGCTGTCTGTAAAGCTTTTCTCGTCATCACCTACGACCGTGACCACTTCTTGCGTTATGTCCTCAATGTGGCCTTTCATAGTGTCCTCCATCAGCATGCCGTTCTTCATTTCACGTTTCTCGATTTTCTCGTAAGATATGTCCATGCCATATTGCTTTCCAATTTTTTCCAAATCTCCTACCTTGATTGCCTCAAGGGGATCTCCGGGATAGTACCGTAGTTTCACCAAAAATGTTGCCATAGCTCCACCTCCTTATTTAGCTAGATATTCTCTGTATTTCTGCGTTTTAGTCTTCCTCTCATCTTTCGTCCGCAAGAAATAGTCTTTCGAGGGGGCGATATGATAAGTATAATGGTTATAGGAAACATCGAGTCTGAAGCGTGCTTCTTCCCAAGCCTTCTCTTCGAACTTAACATCGATCTTTCCATTGACCAGACTCAGCTTCCCACGAACCCCGCACGTCGGACATTCAATCGTCTCCATATCGCTCATCACTCGCAGTAGTTTGTCATGGCAGGCGGGGCAGATGCCCTTTTCACCCCGGTAGCTCAAATCCTTTGTCCGCACGGCCTCGACAATTTCCCTTCCCATACGGTCAGCTAGGTCCATCCCTTCCTGGTTCAGGACTACTTCCGATATGCCCTGTGTACAGATAGCGGCCTGATTGATCTTGGTCAGACACATCACGTTAAAAAGAATGTTCGCCTGGGTAAAGACGTAGGGAATCCACCCACGCGTGGCATACGGAACGATGACAGATGCCGGCTTCTGAGGTTTGCCAATTTTGTTGTGCCCTATAATCCAGCAGCGGTCGATCAACTGTTTAACGACGGCCGTCAATTCGAGAAAATAGCAGGGTGCCCCCAAAATAACACCATCCGCTGCATCCACCTTCTCAAAGATCTCGTGAGTATTGTCCTTCTGCTGGCAGACGTTCTCCCTGAAAAGGCAAAGACCGCACCCCAGACAAGGTCCGATGTTATAGTCGGCAAGTTTCAGAATCTCCACCTCTGCCCCCTCAGCCTCCGCCCCCATCAATGCCTGTTTTAAGAGAATTTCCGAATTACCATACTTTCGGACACTTCCGTTTAAAGCTAGAATCTTCATAAATATCTCCTTCCTTTAAATCTATTTATTTTAGCAAGCGCTTCAGAATCTTACCCGTCGAGCTTTTCGGTAGCTCCTTTCTTATTTCCAACACCCGAGGGACCTTGAACTTAGCCAATCTGGCGGCACAAAACCTAATCAACTCTTCTTCCGTCGCCTGGGAGCCACTATTCAGAGCAATCACGGCCTTCACGGCTTCTCCCTTGATCGTGTCCTTCACACCAATCACTGCCGCCTCAAGGATCTTCTCGTTCTGATAAAGAACTTCCTCGATCTCGCGGGGATACACGTTCTCACCTCCAACGATGATCATGTCCTTCTTCCTGTCGACAATGTAGAAGTACCCGTCTTCGTCCCGGCTGGCCACGTCCCCGGTATATAACCAGCCGTCGCGGATAGTCGTGGCCGTCTGCTCCGGGCTTTTCCAGTAGCCCTTCATGATATGATCACCTTTTATGACCAGCTCTCCGATTGAATTGGCGGGTAGTTCCTGCCCGTTTTCATCGACAATCTTGGCTTCTGTTTGCTGCCAACTATTCCTGAGAGGAATGCCAATAGAGCCAAACTTATCGCTTCTCTTTTTGTGAGGCGTGAGAGGATGAGCAATTGCCTGAGCGGAAGCCTCGGTTATCCCGTACCCGTTAAGAATCTCAATCCCCAATTTCTCATGGAAGGCCTTAGCAATCTCGGCAGGGAGAGGCGCTCCGGCAGAGCAGCAAAACCTCAGAGAACTCACATTATGCTTTTTAGGATCGAATCCATTTATCAAGTAAGCGAACATGGTGGGGACGCCAGGAAAACTCGTTACGTGGTGTGTGGCGATCGACTGGAATACCTTATCGGTGTTGAATCTGTCCAAGATAATGACCGTGGCACCGACCGAGAGGGGCGTAATCAGGCAAGGGTTCTGTCCGTAGCAATGATACAGCGGTAAGGCAACAAGAAATCTGCTGTCCTCGGGAAACATAAACTCGCGCATGTCTTCGTTGTCCGTGTACAAGGAGGAGCAGAACAGGACGGAGTGATGGGTCAGCATAGCTCCCTTTGGTTTTCCTGTTGTGCCTGACGTATATAGAATGTCCGCAACATCATCACGATTACAGGCGCACGGCGATAACACATCCGATTGGCCTTTGAGTTCATCCCAGAAATCTAAAACACTTGGAAGTAATCGATACTCTCCCTCAGCTTGATCAATTGTTAAGATGATGACCTTGCCTTGCGTCATTTTGTAAAAATTCGACAACTTCTTGGTATCGGTGATGATAAGACTGGCCTCGGAATCGCTCCAGATATAATTATCCTCGATCTCAGTTAACATATAGTTAACTGTCACCGCGATGGCGCCGATTTTTGCCAGGGCAAAAAAACTGATGACAAACTCCGGTGAGTTAAGCAAACTTACTAGCACCCGGTCGCCTTTCTTTACACCCAACTTCAAAAAAGTATTACCGGCCTTATTGACAAGCTCATTGAGAGCTTTATATGTAAAGCTTTCATTTTCGTATATCAGGCATATCTTATTAGGCAATCTAGAGGCACTGTCTTCCAAAATCTGAGCAATATTTTTCACATTCGGTCTTTCCATCATCTTTCCTTTGCTTGTTGGTGGCTAAAGCCAAAAATCCGCTGTTGCCTAAGAAATATCTATTTTT
Source organism: Syntrophaceae bacterium UBA1163 (assembly GCA_002311635.1). GTDB lineage: Bacteria > Desulfobacterota > BSN033 > BSN033 > UBA1163 > UBA1163. The sequence continues at coordinate 4,665 of DBZJ01000171.1, read as the reverse complement.
TAGCCCGTCTGTTTCGCACTGAAAACATAATAATTAGATTTGACTTTCTTGGATGATGGTCCTGTCGCTGAACTCTTTTAAAAATGCTTTTCCATCTCTACTGATGTAGGACATTTAGTTCCGTTAGAAAACTTCTGCAGAAGTGTCCTTGTTTAAACACCCTCGGGAATCAATATTTCTCGCCATGGGTTTTCTTTACCTGATCTCGGTACAAAATTTCTCTGTAAATTTAATCAAATATTCCTTTACTTCGGTTGAATTCTCTTGCTAACAATTTTATTTCTTAGGATTTCTGACCGGCTGGCCGGTTTCTCAGCCAATTGGCCGTAATATTAGCAGATCAAAATTTTATGTCAAGATCTTTTTAGATGCCTTTGATTTGAACACACGATCTTTTGCTTGCTTGCGGGCTGTTTCAGCGGGGGTTCGTGGGATTTCCAGGGGAAGCGTCCGGGGGGGCGGTGCCTACCCAACAAAATCGGGTCAAAACCCCCTTGAAATGTCTTAAAGATGGCAGAGATTTGCGTTTCAAATCTCGTATTCTGGGAGGTGAAACTAAAAACAATATTACAAGAAGTACTATTCGGCCGTACGCCAACCAATATTCTCCAGGCAGGAAGCTGATCAGGTCAAGAGTTATCGGAACAAACCCCAAAGGTGGGACCTGGGGCAAGCCCTGTATTCTCAAAGTCAAGGGCCCGGGTTATTGACTTGCGCCGTGCCCGAAAAGGCAATCCCGCTTCCTCCGCTGATGATCTCTCCTGTAACGATCGAGTTGCTGAGGGAAATCCCCCGCTGGGGCGCCAACAGAATCCCAGCCACGGAGGCTCCGCCGCTCATCGAAACACTCCCTCCGCTTCCAACAAGGTTGTAAAGCACATCCGAGGGAGTGACACCCCCTCCCAGCACGATCCGGCTTGTCCCTGATTTTATTTAGGTCGAGGGAATGCGTGCCTCTATAATCCGGCGCTGCACTTGAGGCGAATTTGGCAATTGCGGCATTTCGGATTTTGGCGAGTACACCTACAAGTCGTGGAGATCAGTTAACTCGACGAGGTGATGATTACCCTTAGAAAGAGTGGATAACGATTGAACTGTGCGGCGCGGCCCTTTGCGACCCAACCAGTAAATGGTTAACCGTTGCCTTCACTATGTCATTAGTCAAGGCTCTCTGTGTGAGACTTACTCCGACATTAAGAAAACAATATCAAACAATACTTGGAGTTAAAGCAAGTCCACCTTTTGCTGTATAGGCAATGGTAAATTTCAAAATAGTCTGTTCTTTTACATATATTCCTTCTACTTTAGGTGAAGGATAAAAGAATTTCCCGAATTGTTTTGATTGGATAAGTAAATATGAAGATTTACGTGCTATTACAGTTCCTGTAGTAGTTACATGAAGCCCTGGATTAGCCAAATCTGGGGGCATAAATGCGATTTGTCGTGCTTCTTCTTCAGGAAATCTTTGTTTTTTCGCCCTTTCAAGTATATTTTCCCCTTCGCTTGCATTTTCTGATAAACAATACATTCCTCCAAGAGTAGCAACGAAAATTGGATCAGCCCATCCTATTGGATCTGCTTGCTTCAAAACTGCAATGGCTCGTAAGTAATTCTGATCGCAAATTGAGACAGCTATTGCATATAGAATAAAGCTACGTATCTCATCGAAACGGCTTCCAATAATCGGGCTTAAAAGCGTAATCACTCCAGGATAATCTTTCTTGTAATAGGCTTCTCTCGCTAACAAGTATCTACAAATAGCGCTAGCTGGATTTTCATTAAGAGCTTTATTTAATAATTCGATGCGCTTGGGCTTATCCCCCAATATCCTCCCAAGATTAGCGGAAACTAATAATAGACTTTCTCTTTTTGTGACATGTTTTAGTCCTTCACTAATTACCTCTTCAGATCGGCTTATATTTTTTGCGAATGTTTCAGGATTGTCCCAACGTGTTGCCCAATCCATGTACAATTGAGCCAACGATTGATATCCGTAATCATCGTTTTTGTACATTTCTATGCAGGTATTAAAACTATCGATTGCTCTCGCGAAATATTTTTCTCCAATTGCCTGTTCATCCGCGTCTAAGGCCATTTTTGCAAGAATTTGCCCCTGTGTATGATATAGAATTCTTGCAGTTTTATCCAATTTTAATCCTGCCTCAATTTGGCCTAGCGCAAGACTGTATTTTTTATCACGAAGAAGCATCCTAGCATAATGCTGACGCACGTAAGGATTGTTAACATCTTTCTTACCTGCTGATTCAAAAAAGGCAGTCCTGGATTCAAAGGACCGGATAGAATCAACGACATCATCATCTCTTGTGATTTCATCAAATACTCTTTTATCTTGATTGTATGCTAAATTTAGATGCCCCATTAAGTCCAATAAAAGGCTTTCTCTTTTTGGGCCAAGAAAGCATTTATGCCATACGATTTTTGCGATGATCCGGTGTCTTGTAATTAGGCACGGGATATCCTCTTTAAGAGGGTCTTCAACTATTCGGATAATTCCTTCTGCATAGAGAGATATTAAAGCAGGCACTTCGGCAATGTTGTACTTTATGATGTCGCTTAATAGCGACATTCTTGATAAGACGCCATATTGGTGCATACCAGCTACAACGCCATATAATTGTTTTGCGTCGTCATTATCAATGCCTTCAAACTCGTTCTCAATAATCGCATCAAATGAATTATTTTCAATCGTTTCTCTCATTATAACTAAAAGTTCTTTCTGATGTTTGTTGATCAATATACTGCGCCTAAAGTCATCATCCAGGTTTTCTAATTCTCCCAAAAGATTATTTTTCTTTAACACATCTATTAGTCTATCAATTTCTGCTTCAGAAAGCGGTAATAGAAGGCGCTCCTGGCACTTTAACTTGGGTCGTTCTTGTCTCCATTCGTTTAATCGAGAACCTAAGAAAAAGAAACAATCTCTATGATCATTTCTGCACCTTTGGACTATGCCGCTTAGCCTGTCATGTGACCTGCTTGCTTGATCAATGACAAATACAATCTTTCCATCTAAGTTATTGAACGCAAATTCGATATCTCCATCTAATATCGTAGCGCCATCTTTTAGAGAGAGCACGTGTAACAATTTTGTTTTTACTGATTTCCATGCAATCGACATTAACACAGTTGTTATTCCATACCCGGCAGAACCAAGAAGTATTTCGCAATGGCATCTACCCTTTGGATCGGTTGCAAAATCAAGAATGCTGTCATATATTTCTTCCTCAATATCTCGTTCAAAATAAGTAGCCGCATCAATCAATGACCAATTTGGTTTTGTGCCTTTATAGTACTCTAGTATGTTAGGTTGAATTTGTATATTAGCAGACCCCACATATTCCCAACTAGATAGCAGGCGCTTGCACATTGCTGGGGCATTCTTAAAAGCATCATTAAGCGCGTTTGGACAGTTCTCTGGTACTTCCCATAATATCTGAGATGCTGTTCCTTGAACTTGCACGTACTGCTTATAGGCTTCAATGAGCGTATTAAGATCACATTCTATAGTCTCTATTCCTTTATTTAAAAGTATCTCTGATTGCGCAATGTCGGGCTTAGGATCAATCCTAAAGGAACGTGGAAGATTTCCTTCTGGAAATTCTGATTGCATTTCAGAATGAAGCATATGCCAGTTCGGATCTTTATGGGAATAACCTATATATAAAAAAGTGCATTGAGCATGATGAATTTTCAGTTGCTCAAACATCATTCTTCGTTTTTCCCGAAAGCGACTATAATCACTTTGGGTTATAACAATTGGCAAACCTGGCTGATTAAGACATCCATGAATAAAATAGGCCGGTACATCGGTATATATACTGAAATCCTTAAAATCAGCTGTTACGTAAATGGGTGTGATATTTTGAGCAGCAGCGCAAGATTTATGATATGCGGTTAATAAACCATCATCAAAATTAGTTGTATATATCGCTCTCCAACGAATAGTAGGTACCCATAGATAACTTTCATCAGGATCAAAACCAAGTAGCTGTTTTCTTAGAAAATCGAGTAAAGCTCCTCGGTTTTTTCTGATCTCCACTAACTCAGATGCTATTGATAGATCTTTGACAGTATCATTATCTAAATTGAATTCATTGCAGAGCTTCTTAGTAAGGGCATCTCCATCCGGACAGGTTTCAGCAAGTTGATTTCTAAGGTAGTATCCCATACCGGCACCCATAAAGAGAACGCAATTATGAGATCGTATTGATTGAAGAAGGGCTTCAGATGGATTAGTTCTTAAAGACATATTATACCCCCACAAATTAATTCAGTAACGGTGGTCAACCTCGAAGAAACACACGAGGTCAGGAGATTGGTCGAGACAATCATTGTCAAAATACAAACGACTGTTGTACGCATGATGTTCCTTTCACTGCCCGCACTGAACAGATAACTCGTTCACATTCGTACTTATGCGAAATGGTTCGTTGTTTGCTTCAAAAATAAAGTAATAATCGAATTTCGGATAAACCACCTGCTGATTACTGGTTGAACTATACACCTTTTGGCCAGATATGTAAACTATTTAGTACAGGAGAGACTGTCGAAAAACCTTATTCTTGACACTTTTCTTATCAAGCTTGCTTTATCTATTCCTACTTTTTCAAAATTCATTTACTAATAATCAAAAGTGTGGTATTT
>DBZJ01000174.1 GCA_002311635.1 Syntrophaceae bacterium UBA1163 | reverse complement strand
CCCACTAAGGAAGAGTTAGAGATCCTGCGGAACGAGGTTGACCCCAAAGGGTATATCATCGGCAGATAGAAGACGAATCAAGTTTTGGGTTCGGAGTTCAACGTTTGGGGTTCAAATTGGTGGAGGCGGCGGGAATCGAACCCGCCCTCTACTCTGCAAAGTACCTAGATTTAAAGGGAAATTTTCAAGAAATTTCTTCCGGAATCCGTTTGGAAACCGTTTTCTGAATCGGGATGACTCCGGAGAAAATCTCCTAAAGTAAAGGCTTAGCGAAAAAGAAGCTCCTTTTTATTCCCTCAATGTCGCAATTAGCCTCTTGGGTTTGGAGAGTAAATCTAAAGCATTCTGGATATTCTTTACGATAACATCCGCACTCCTAACAGCAGAAGTCGATACTCCTTCATCTCCCAAAACCGCTATTCCGAGCGCAGCTTCTTTTAGGATGTGTTGATCGTTGCTCCCATTTCCTATGGCGACTGTCACTTCAAGGTCGAGGGTTTTTAGGAAATCAAATTTCCCTTGTTTGCTATTTTCCCCCGGTATCTTTATCAACTCTGCATTCATACCCGACATTTCTTTATCGGCGGTCCCTTGAGTATCTGCTGTTAGAATATAAATTTTTGCTTGACCAGAGAGAGAATTAATCTTTTCCCTCACATCCAGGGAAACCCTTCCATCGGTAGCGATGGTTCCGTTCAGGTCAATGACAATATTTTCAATATCAATATTTCCCCAACCTGGAATGTCTATTTTCATTTTAGACCTTCAAACCTCCGGGAGATTTAAGTTGCCGATTTGTAAAATTTAATGACCTTCTTGTCAAATCTTTTGTTATTAGAAAAGCCGCTTAACGCCCAATTCTCATTGACACCCTCTCCAGATTTCGTTACTCTTCAATTGAGATGAAACTTGTCCGAAGGAAAAGTTAATCATCAATTCGCTAACCGGAATAAAATGGAAGTGGAAACCATGAACGTTGTCTTAATGATATATGCAGAATTGGGAGGAGCATGAGAGGCGTTCGGAGGTTTACGAAGAGAGAGGGCAGTAGAAGATTTACAAGGACCCTTGAAACAGCAAAATAGGATATTATGGGAAAAATCGTAGAGGTTTTATCAAGTTGTTCCTTTAGCTGGGAGAAATTAAAGGAGATGAAGGATAATAACGTTGAATTTTGGGCAGCGGATGGTCTAACCAAATTGCAGATATTTGAAATTGATGAAAGAGAAAAAAGTTTTTATATGGTTAATCAATTGGGAAAAAGAACATGGCCGTTTAAGTATTATAAGTTAGAGGAGTTACACAATAAAATTCATAATAGGGACATAGCTCTGCAGACATATGAAATTGATAAATTGGTTCCGACATGGGGAAATTATATCGTTGGTCTGCTGAAATATTTTGGCTGTGATAAAGTATGAAATCTATCCTGTCTCAGGTGATCCAGCAAGAAGCCCTCACCAGGTTGCTCATGGGGAAAGGGATATCAAATGAAGTTTGGTGTCCAGATTTGCTCGGAACTCGAATGGCAAAATACTAAAGGAATTCTGAGCATCAAAAATGATAAGATCCGTCAGCAACCTTTCGGAGAATATTTCGAACACATGATTGGTAGGCATGGTTATATCTTCTATCACAGCGGAGCCACTAAAACGAGAGCTGCAGCTGCGTGTCAATTTGCTATTGATACCTGGCATCCAGATACCGTTATTAATTTAGGCACCTGCGGAGGGGTTAGCAAAGACGTCAAGAGACTAAATATCATTTTGGCTAAGAAAACCTTTCAATATGATGTCATCCAAAAGTTCGGGACTCCTTCAATTCGTTTCAAGAAAGGTCTAAGAACAAACCTGAAAATTTCATGGGTAGATTTGGGCAGGATTTCAGAGAGACTGCGTATTGGGACGATTGCAAGCGCTGACCAAGATCTCTGCCATAAGTGCCGGAAGAAACTACAAAAAGATGATGTATTAGCTGCAGATTGGGAATCAGCCTCCATCGCTAAAGTTTGTGAGTTAAATAGAGCTAAATGCGTCATTTTAAGAGGGGTATCAGACATACCGGAGGAGAAGGGAAAAACGAGAGGAGACATTCAAGAGCGTGAGTACAGAAAAAATGCACGAATCATTATGAAGGATTTGTTGTCGATTATTGGCCAAATCAATGGAAGATTATACTAAGTGATAAATTCAATATGAAAAATAGGCACTCGGAGGTCTATGTAGAGAGGAGGTAAAACCATGAGACCAATATTCACGATGCACGCAGGAGAATATCTATTTGGCTCGTATCTGGAAAAGAAATTTAGGGGATTTAATCTATGGATTCCATCAAGAGATACAGGAATCGATTTGCTTGTTACTGACTCCAAGAATAGGAAAGCAGTTTCTCTACAAGTGAAATTTTCAAAAGATTTTTTGCCCACAGAGACCGAGGAGACTTTCCAGAAAGGGTGGAAATCTCTCGGGTGGTGGGCGTTGAAGCGGGATAAAATAAAACAATCTCTAGCAGACTTCTGGGTGTTTGTGATGTTTAATTTTGGGCAGAACACAACTGAGTTCGTAATAATACCACCAAAGATATTGCTGAAAAAAATAACACAATTGCACGGAAGTAATAAGATTATTCAAAGCTATTTATCGGTGACAACTAAGAACAAATGCTGGGAAACAAGGGGGATAAGTAAGAAGGAACGCATTTTAATCGCAAACCACAGCTACCATAACAAGCGCAGAGATTTTACGGAATATTTGAATAATTTAGATTTGATAAAAAAGAAATTGAAATGACTTCCAACTCCAATTCCTGCTGGGAGGTAACAGAAGGAAGATGAAGCAACTGAAGAAAGTAACAAAAAGAATGAGGGGAGAACCAATTTTGGTCTCTTCGATTAACGGGACTTGACCCCCCTCCCCATTGTCAAGACAAAAAAGTGAGGTGTATTTGGTGCATAGTGTGAGAAGCCTGCTCTAGGTTTAGGGAGATCGGCTGCTTGAAATAGACCTCATAAGGGGTTCGGTTCCTTAGCGAGGTATGCAA
>DBZJ01000175.1 GCA_002311635.1 Syntrophaceae bacterium UBA1163 | reverse complement strand
CCCAGGGAGTGGTTCATTTTAAAAATGGTGGAGGCGGCGGGAATCGAACCCGCGTCCGAGAACCTTCCGACAAAGCATCTACATACATAGCCTATGTTTTAAATTCGCCCTTCCAAACTCCCACAGGCAGGATTCCAGAAAGACTAGCTTATGAAGATTCGCCCCTCACCCTATAAGCATCAGGGAGGGACTATCCTGTATTTCTGACATCCCTTTCCACCCCACAGGAAGGAATGGGAGGGACGCTAGCCGCCCTTAGGCAGCCAGGGCATAATCGTAGTTGTTTGCGATTATGTTTAACCCCATTTGTTTTACGAGCCAATGGGACCTCGGTATGCAGCCCTGACGTCAACGATCCCCGTCGAACCCTTTTCGCCCCCTTTCTATCTCGCGTTCCATGGTTTTTTTCTTGAGCGTCTCCCTCTTGTCAAAGAGCTTCTTTCCCTTTGCGAGGGCAAGATCTACCTTCACCCTTCCGGCGACAAAATAGAGCTTGAGCGGAATCAGCGTGTACCCCCTCTGCTCCACCTTGCCGATGAGGCGTTTGATCTCTTTTTTGTGAAGCAGGAGTTTCCTCGTCCTCAACGGCTCGTGATTCAATCGGTTGGCCTGGGGATAAGGGCTGATATGAGCATCGACAAGGAAGACCTCGCCCTTTTTGATATCCCCGTAGCTATCCCCCAGGTTCACCTTTCCCTCCCGAAGGGATTTGACCTCGGACCCGAGCAGGGAGACCCCGGCCTGGACCGTCTCTTCGATAAAGTAGTTATGAAATGCCTTTCTATTCTGACAAATCAACTTCTCGCCCATCTCTCAAAACCGCGCATAGAGCATAGCGCCAAGCGCATAGCGACCCCCTCACCCTATCCCTCTCCCCGCCGGGAAGAGGGAAGGATGAAGGCCCTCTCGCCAAAAAATTAAATGAGTCTGTATTGGTTATTATTATTTTAGCGGAAAAAGAGATTTAAATCAAAGTATTCCCTTACTCCAAGCGCTCTCCTCTTGCAAGAGAAAAGACGTTAATTTGCTGGTGAGTTCTTACGCTATGCCCCATGCGCTTTACGTTCTCTTACACACGGACGGGGAGTTCGATGAGGAAGGTCGTGCCTCTGGGTTTGTTGTCCCGTACCCGAATATATCCACGGTGATCGGAGATGATCGCGTTGACAATGGCCAGCCCTAATCCCGTACCGGTTTTCTTCGTGGAGAAATAGGGCTCGAACAATCTTTCCTTGTCTTCATCGGGAATCCCGCAACCATCGTCGCTCACCTCAAGGCGGACTGTCTGCAGTTGGGGATTGTAACTCGTCTGGATTCTGATTCTCCCTCCGTTTTCCATGGCGGCAAGGCTATTCTTGATCAAATTGATCATCACCCGCTTCATCTGATCCCGGTCGACGTTGAGGACGGGAAGATCATCGGGATTGAATTCAAATCGGACTTGTTTTTGGAATCCCTGGAAGAGAGCGAGTGTCTCCTCAATGATCTCATTGAGATGATTGGGAGTAGGTTGGGAAGCGGGCATCCGGGCAAAGTTTGAAAACTCATTGACCATCCCTTTCAATTCTTCTACCTGTTTCACAATCGTTCGAGTGCACTCATCAAAAACCGCCCCATCGGGTTGAAGTTTTTCCAAGTACCGTTTCCTCAGCCGCTGTGCGGAGAGTTGAATGGGGGTGAGGGGGTTCTTGATCTCATGAGCAATCCGGCGAGCCACCTCCCTCCAGGCTGCCATCCTCTGGGCCTTGATCAGCTGGGTGAGGTCGTCGAAGACAGCCACGACCCCCAAGGATTTCCCCTCCTCATCCTTCAAGGTCGTCAGATTAATCAATAGGGATAGCGATTTCCCCTCCAAGTTCACGATGACCTGTCTCTCGATGGAATCCTTCCGGGAAGATTTGAGTTCGTCGAGCAGTCGCTCAACCTGTCCCACATACTCCCTCGGCAAGACCTCGGAGAAATCTTTCTCCAGGACGGCTTCTCCCTTGATCTCCAGCATCTGCTCCGCGGACGTGTTGATCGTGCTCACCTTTCCCTTTTCGTCAATGGAGATCACTCCGGCGGCCACGTTTTTCAGGACGATCTCCATATATTTCTTCCGCTGCTCCAGCTCCGAACGGCTCACCTGGAGGTCCCCGGTCATCTGATTGAAGGACTGGACAAGCATGCCAATTTCATCGGCCGCCTTCATCTGAATTCGAAAATTGAGATCTCCTGAAGCGATTCGAGAGGTGGCCTCTGCCAGGTCTTTGATGGGGACCGTGATATCCTTGGCCAGATGGAAACCAAACCAGGTCGCTGAGAAAACGATCAGAAGGGTGACCATGAGCAGGGCCATCATGTAGCTAAATTTGATCGGCTTTTTCAAGATCTTTAATTGCTTATATTCCACATAAGCCTGTGAGATCTCATGCATCTTCACCGTCAGACTTTTCGGAATAAAATGCGATGCCACAACGATGCCCACGACCTCTCCTTCTCCCGAAGCATTGAAAATAGGGGCGATCCCGGTAATCATCTCCCCTTCTCCCACAGACAAAATTTTGGAAACCTCTTTCCCTGATAGCCCTGCCGCCAGCGAATCCTTCGGAACTCGGAGGGAAAGAGATTTGAGCGTGGGATCTTCCACGCTAATCATATTCCCTTCATCCGCCAAGAATATCCCTAGGGTGCTGAGATAATATTCTTTTCGTTTGGCTTCGAGTTGTTCCCTCAAAAACCCTACTTCCCTTGATCCCTTGTGAATGCCCTGCTCCGAGAGGGACTTACTGACCTGTTGAGCAGCGGCGACCGCATCGTTGGCAAAATCTCGATAATAGGTCTGAGCCACCTCTAAGGAACCTTGCAGGGATTGCTCCACCTGGGCGCTGAACCAATGTTCCACGCTATTGGTGATGAAGCCCACGGCTACGAAGAAGAGAAGGATGGTTGGAACGAGAGAAAGGCTGACAAAAGCCACCACCAATTTGGTTCTGAGCCTGGCTCCCAGAACCTTCCGTTTCCGCTCAAAGATCAGTTTAACAAGATTCCGGATCACCAGAAAGATCAGCAGAAGGATCAGGATGATATTAATATTGATGAGGCTGAAGATAATGATATTGTTGGCAACAGGAATTTTCCCTCCGATTTGGGGAAACTTCATCTCGAGGGTTGTAAAGATGAGGATAAGGATGGAGATGATCCCAATGATGATCAGCTCGTTGCGTCGTCTTCTTGCGTCAGGGGAAAGAGTTTTCTTCATCGATTAACTTTCTTCACCCCCCAGCTCCCTTTCGGGACCGTGTCGCAATCAAATGGAAGTAGGTAAAAACGGAACAAACATTTCAAGGCACAAAAAGGAGAAGGCATGAGATAGAAAAAAAAGAGGGCGGTCAAAAGGAACCATAAGCCGAGTTCTGTCGTCCCGTTCCTGCTTTCCAGCTGGAATCGGGAGGATGGCCATTTATCTAGGACCCTGGTTGCCCACGGCCTCAAGCGACCTAACCCGCCCCGTTTTTCCACCGCCAGAGGCGGAGGGAAATTCGAATGGGCGCTTCTTCCCCTTGCGGGAACGGGGCCTATTTGGTCTTGCTCCGGGTGGGGTTTACCGAGCTACCCCGATCGCTCGGGGTACTGGTGAGCCCTTACCTCACCTTTTCACCCTTATCCCGACTTTCGTCGGGACGGTATCTTTTCTGTGGCACTTTCCTTATTCCCGAACTCTGCCTTGCAGAATTCGGGAACAGTCCGTGTTACGGACCACCCTGCCCTGCGGAGCTCGGACTTTCCTCCCCTCCTGATTTCCTGCGTGGCAAGTTCTCAGGAGGAGCGACCATCTGTTTCCCTTCGACCTCCCTCCTTTCTCGAGATTTCTGAAAGCACCTCGAACTCTATGATTGCACCGATCATTTCTTGTAATCTGTTCAATCAAGAGAGTTCTTCAAACTCTCTTGCCTTTCTCCCTCGTCATCCTCCTCTCGATGGCCTGATTTGCCAAACGGTCCGCCTCTTTATTCTCCTCCCTCGGGATGGACCGGATCTCAAAGGATGAAAATCTTCTTACATTCTGAAGCACCCTTTTGTGGAGGGCTCTTAAATTTAAATCTTTCACGCGATAGAGGCCATTCATTTGTCTTTCCACCAATTCTGAATCGGTGAGGATTTGAACGCTTTCACCCTCCAGTCGTCCGGCCTCCCTCAGCCCTAAAAGGAGGGCCCAGTATTCCGCTTCGTTATTGGTCTTGTGACCGAGATAACGGCTCACCTCAGAGATTTTCCTCCCTTCTCCATTTGTGATGAGAATCCCTGCCCCCGCCCTTCCGGGGTTTCCTTTGGAGGCCCCATCAATATAAATGATCAATCGACCTTCGGGCCCCGAGGATTTCATTTTCTATCTCGATCTCCATCCCAATAGAGGATCCGGTTGCAGTGGGGACACCGGATGAGGGCATCGTTTTTTTGAACCTCGATGAACATTTGAGGGGGGACATGTACAAAACAGCCCTGGCAAGTCTCACTCTTCACGCTGACCACGCCCACCCCCTGCCTCTTTTCCTTCAAGGTAGTATACAGCTTAACCAGTTTGGATTCGATCTGTTTAGAAAGGACCTCCCTTCGTTCCATTCGTTCGTTCCAGGCCTTCTCACCGAGGACCATCTTTTCCTGAAGTTTTTTTCGCTCTCCTTCAATCTTTTCCAGTATGCCCCCCATTTCCTTTTCCCTTTTAGAGAGGTCCTTCTTGAGTTCATCGATTTCGTCCATCACCTGGAGGATCTCCTCTTCCATCCGGCTGTTCGCTTCCTTGAGGGCATCGATTTCTGTCAGAAGGGCCTGATATTCTTTGTTGGTCTTTACCTCAGACATCCTTCCTTCTGCCCGCTTGATTTTTTCCTGCTCGGCGCTGAGATGCGCCTCTTTCTGCCTCCGCGTCTTCTCTAACGATTCGACCTTTTCTCTCTCCTTCTGAATCCTCTCCTTCTCGATCCTCTGCCTTTCATCCAGTTTTTTGATCTCCTTGGGATGCCGGTCCTTCTCCTCCTTGATGGACTTCAGTTCAAGATCTATCTTCTGAAGCTCCCAAAGCAGTTTTAATTGGTCTTTCAACCGTTGCCTCCTATCCGTCGAATCGCCTGGAAAATAGATTTCCAAATCCCCCCAACCCTCCCTTACCAAAAGGGGGGCGGGAGGGGATTTATGATTTTCATCGTTCGCGCCTGCCTGCCGTAGGCAAGGGTGACAAACCCGTCATGACACTAACCGTTCCCTGCACGTTCGTCCCAAACAAAAAGAGTGCACCCTTTTCGTGCACTCTTTTTGTCCCGTCCAGGCTCACGGAGCGTCCTTTCTTTTTTCCCCAAAGAGTGCATAAGAGATTCCCTCTTTCCTGGTGGGCCCACCTGGGTTCGAACCAGGGGCCTACCGGTTATGAGCCGGTGGCTCTTCCAGCTGAGCTATGGGCCCATCCTTATTATATGCCATCCCTCAAGGGTGTCAACCCTAACTCCAATGCGGATTGCGGATTGTAGATTGCGGAATATGAATTTAAGGTTTTTATTCCTCATTCCGCGTTCCGTAATCCGAATTAGAACGCTATGTCTCAAGGAAACTTTTCAACCTTCTCGCCCTGCTGGGATGTCGTAATTTCCTTAATGCCTTTGCTTCGATCTGCCGGATTCTTTCCCGCGTGACGTCAAAATCCTGTCCCACCTCTTCGAGCGTATGGTCGTATTTCTCTCCAATCCCAAACCGCATCCTTAAAACCTTTTCCTCTCTTGGGGTGAGGCTCGCCAGTACCTTCCGAGTCTGTTCGGATAAATTGGCGCTGATCACGGCTTCCTGGGGGGAGATGACGGCTTTGTCTTCGATAAAGTCCCCTAAGTGGCTATCTTCTTCCTCACCGATGGGGGTTTCAAGGGAGATGGGTTCTTTGGCAATCTTCAGCACCTTCCTCACCTTATCCAAAGCCATATCCATGTTCTCAGCAATTTCTTCGGGAGTCGGCTCTCTCCCCATCTCCTGAACGAGGAATCTCGTGGTCCGGATCAATTTGTTGATCGTCTCGATCATATGAACGGGAATCCGGATCGTCCGTGCCTGATCGGCGATGGCTCGTGTGATGGCCTGCCGGATCCACCAGGTCGCATAGGTGCTGAATTTATAACCTCGTTGGTATTCAAACTTATCCACCGCCTTCATCAACCCGATATTCCCCTCCTGAATGAGGTCTAAGAATTGAAGTCCCCGATTGATATATTTTTTTGCGATGGAGACGACCAGCCTCAGATTGGCCTTTACCAGTTCGCTCTTGGCCTCCTTGGCCTTGGTCTCCCCCTCCACGATGGCCTTCACCGCGGTGGCCAACTTGCCAGCCGTCAACCCGCACTCTGTTTCCATTTTATGGATCTTCCTTTGGACATTCATGGCCGATCGGGAAATTTCCCGGAAATCCGCTTTGCTCAATGCTCGGGTTCTGAGAAGTGTCTTCTCGCTCACACTCCTTGCCTTCAGCTTTTTCAGATAGGTCCGCGCCTCCTCGACAGAAATCCCCCGCCTATCTTCGATCCTCTTGATTTCAGCCTCCCCTTTCTCCACTCGGTTCAGCATCTGTTTCATCTTTTGAACGACCCTGTTGATTTGGGTGTCTCTCAGATTCATCTGGTTGAAAAATTTCATGATCTCTTCTTGCTTCTTTTTAATCTCTGTTTGTCTTTTCTTCGTTCCCTTCTTCTCCTTTTTCTTCGTCCCCTTTTGTTTCTTCTCAACCTTTTTCCGAACTTTCCTGTTCAACACGGCCTTGCCCTTCAGGAGCCTCCGGATCTCTTCGCTTTTTCGCTTGATCTTTTCGATGAGCTCCAGAATCTTTTTCTTCTGGATCTGTTCTTCCTCAAAGCTGGCCTCCTCCTCATCGATCTCGTTGGTCACTTCTCGGATCTCCACTTTGCCGGCCTTAATCAGGGCGCCCAGATTGATGACCTCTTTCACTGCCATGGGGCAGTTCAAGACGACGCTCAGCACCTCTCTTTTACCGCTCTCAATCCTCTTGGCAATCTCCACTTCCCCTTCTCGGGTGAGAAGGGAAACCGATCCCATCTCACGGAGATACATCCGGACGGGGTCCGTGGCCTTGCCGAGGGCCTCCATTTCCAATTCATCGCCTTCCTCTTCTTCCTTCTCTACGGCCTTTTCCTCCTCTACTTTCAACCCCTGGAGATCCTCCACCACGTCGATGTCCATTTCATCGAACATCATGAGGACATCATCGATTTGATCAGAGGAGACGATATCGTTCGGAGGGAGTCCACTCGCCTCGTCCGGAAAGTTCAGAAAGCCTTTCTCTCCCTCCAACTCGATCAATTGCTCAACTTCTTTGATTTTTCCTCCCTTGGCCATAGACTTCTCTCCTACCCTTTCCGAAAACCATCTTTTTGAAGGTCTTTCTCCCTTTTCGCCAGCTCCTGGTGTTCCTTCAAAAGAGGGACGAGCCTTCTTCCCTCTTGATCTTTCTCCGCCTCCTTAATCCTCTTGAGCAACTCGGCTTTTTCCTTCTTCAGCCTCCTTTCACGAATTTTTTGGATACAGTCCTGCAAGATCTTTCCTCGATCCCCGCCCTCCAGTCCACTTTCTTGAAAGGCAAATTCACACAACCTTCCTTTGAGCGTTTCGTCGAAACTGGCTAAGGCCTCGGGCAGATCAAGCCTTCCTTTTCTCTGATAAAAATCCTCCAGAACCTCGGCGATTTTTTGCAAACTCGAGCTCTCAAACTCCTTCAGGACGCCCTCTTTTGAGATGGTGGGAATGACTTCAGGATGGTGAACCATGAGGCGGATGACCATTTCTTCTGACTTCGGAAAAGTCGTCTCCACGGATGATTTTGCTAAGTTCTCTCCTCCCTTGGCTGGCTCCTTGCCCGAGGGCCGGAGCATTTCATGCAGAAAGGATTCTTTGACATCCAGCCTCTCGGCTAAGGCCTTTGTGTAGAAATCTCTTCGAATCCTGTCCGGGATTTTACCGAGGAGGGCCACTCCCTCTTTGGCTATCTTCACTTTCCCGTCGACAGACCTCACATCATATGTCTTCGTCAGCCGTTCAAAAAAGAAATCGATGAGCGGAACAGCCTGCTCCACCCTTTTCGCAAAGTCTTCCAAATTTCCTTTTCTCAGAAACCCATCCGGGTCTTCTCCCTTTGGAAGGATAACCGTCTTTGCCGACACTTCCTCTTCTAAGAAAAGGGGAAGAGAGCGGAGGGCTGCCTGCACACCTGCCTGGTCCGCATCGAAGAGGGTGATCAAGTTTCTGGTGTATCGCTTCAGGGTTCGAATGTGCTGCGGGGTCAGTGCCGTGCCTAACGTGGCCACACTGTGCCTCCATCCATATTGGTGGAGGGTCAACAGATCAAAATAGCCTTCGACCACGATCGCACAATCCTTCTCCGTCGCATAACGCTTGGCCACCTGGAGCCCGTAGAGGACCTCTCCTTTATGATAAATGCCTGATTCCGGGGAATTGAGATATTTGGGTTCTCCCTCTTTGATCATCCTTCCGCCGAATCCGACAATCCGCTGATGAAGATCGAAGATGGGAAAGAGGACCCGGCGTCGAAAGGCATCGTACCAGCCCTCTCTCTTCTTGGGAAAGATCAACCCCAGTTCGCGAGCCAGGTCGAGAGAAGCCTTTTTCCCGCGCAAATGCTCGACCAACCCGTCCCAGCGGTCGGCGGAATATCCCAACCCATGTTCCGCAACGACCTCCTGGCTGATCCCTCTTTGAGATAAGTATCTTCTGCCCTCTTCTCCTTCCCGCCGCTCCGTCAGGAGATCGCGGAAATATTCCGAGGCGATCCGGTTGATCTCAAAGAGGCTCTCCTTTTTGCCCATTTCCTTCTTTTGGGATGCGGAAAGCTCGCGGGTGGGGAGCCTCACCCCATAACGCTTTGCCAGTTCCTCCACCGCCTCGGGGAAAGAAAAATGGCCCGCCTTCATCAAAAACGTGAAGACATCCCCTCCTTCCCCGCAGCCGAAGCAGTGAAAAAT
>DBZJ01000229.1:4018-7364 GCA_002311635.1 Syntrophaceae bacterium UBA1163 | reverse complement strand
GACGGGGAACCCGCCTGCCAGGGTTAAACCTATAATGCCTTAGAAGATAAAAAATACTTGACTGGAATAAACAAGGAAGAAACATTGCATCTCTGACCCTTTGTTTGCCTAAGAGATAGGCAGGCCCACCATGGATTCATGCGGATTACCCCGAATAGTGAAGATTTCATTTGAAAAGTCTTACGATCATCTCCTCTTCCTTCCATTGTAGACGCCCCTTCCAAGAAGATGCTCTCTGAAGACTTCACTCCGTAATAACCAGAGGCGCCCAGGAAAATGTGAGTATTCGGGTTTTGACGGACAAGCGAATTGGGCTAATCAAATGGCGACGACAGGATTGAGGGAACTTGCCCTCAAGCCACCCGTCCCAAAGCAAGAATTAGACTCCCTAAAGCTTGCTCGCCAACGGGTCTTGGTTCATTGCCAACCTAATCCTATGGCTCAATGGTTGACTTGATTCGTTCAATACCCTCTCCACGAAGTCCCTATATCCAGGAGTCCTCTGGTCCCCACTGATTTTCTACTGGGATCCCCGCAACGATAGAACCGCTTACCGACCCCCATAGGCCCCCATCACCCCTCACCAATTAACTTAAAAGAAAAATAAGGGGGGAGCGCGTTTTAAAGCTTTTCCTCCCAAAGCTATTATCTGTTATTTAGGTTTGGGGGGAGCATATTGGGGACAGGCAATCACTTTTCCAGCCGAATCCTTGAACTGGAACACCGGTTTGAGATCTTTTAGGAGCCCCGTTTTCTCGTCAAATGTCATCGAATACAAACCCGGTCCGAAGCTGGCCGTTTCGCCCTCGCTCAGCATCAGCATTTTTGCCATATCCGCCACATTTTTCATAACACCTGCTAATGCATTGATGGTTTCCGGAATCTTTGTATCTACGGTGGAATCAAACGCAGTGAGGTTCCACCCATCTTTGAGCGTCGGTTTTAGCGATAATGAGCCGAGCCAATAGTGCGGATTAAGAATATACTCCTGAGAATAATCCGGAAGATATTCGAAGGTCGGCGTGCAACCTTTATCACTAAGCGTGACAAGAAGATATGGCCGGGGGCGATAAAACCTGATACCATATTCATCCGGGTCCTTTGTATTGTCAACCTTGTGGATATCCAAGTGTGCGCACCCGAAAGAGCTAAACAAGACCAAAGCCAATAGCCACTGAAATTTTCTCATGTCAATTACCTCCTTGATTGAATTGCGATAGCGTAGTGACAATATACTCGATTGGATAAGGAGCCTCCGGCCGATAACCATAGGTAGATGCTTATGAAGTGTCCATCCAAAAGGTGTTTCTTTTGCAAACCGCACGTTTCATCTTCATAACTTCCTCCAAACAGATACTTTGTAGGAAAAGCATAGAGGACCAATATCTACATCTACGACTTTTCCTGGATCGGGACTAAAATCGTCATGATATTTGTTTTTCTAGTATGAACGCTCGGTTTCGCTAACATCTCTTTAAGGCTTTCCTTTTCAGTCAAGACATTTCTGTGGGTCGGGGTGTTTCCTTCAACCCGAGCTAACCGAACGGGCATAAAAAGCTGCTTGGTTCTGGGAAAACTTGATGAAAATTCTGGATTCCTTTTATACCAAAAAGCCACAGAAAGCACCTGTCATTTCTTACAGGTGCTTTTTGCGGAGTCCGGTTATAAAAAGAAGCCGAGGGGGGGGCCGATTTTGAAGGAGTACCTATATTGCTTTCAGGATCAGAGACCAGAGCAGAAAGCAGAAACAATTTATTTTTGTCTTTTTACGAGGGCGAGTTTGTCGTCAAGACCATCCATGACGAAGTGGAGAAACGTCAGGCTTATTATTTACGATACGAAATATTCTCTCAGCGGCTGAAGTGGACGAAGGGAAATCAAGAGATGATGGAAAGGGACGAGTATGATGAGAGTGCAATATTCCTGGGAGTTTTTAAGAGGCAAGAAAGATTGGTAGCCTATTTACGACTCCTGCTCCCTGACAAACCTTTTATGCTGGAAAAAGTATTTTCAATGTTAGTGGGGACCGATCATGTAATAAGACACTTGGATGATACTGCGGAAGTTTCTAGACTTTGCGTTGCCTCCGATGCGAAACACGATATTATCCATTGTAGCTTCGGCGTTAACAGTATTACTCTACTTCTCTATAAAGGAGTGTATCATTGGTGCTTGAGTAATGCGATAAGATATATCTATTTGGTTGTCGAGCCGAAGTTATTGAGACTTCTCAAGATAAAGGGATATCCGTGCAGATCGATAGGCCCATCCAAGGTAATGCCGGATGGCGTTAGCGCGGTGGCAGCAATGATGGACTGGAGGGAATTTGAAAGATTAAGTGCGGTAAGAAATCCAAAAATGCTTGAATGGTTTATCCGATATCAACAAACCCCAATTGAACAGCAGTCGCCACTGCCTGCAGTCGATTTACCGCATCAAGTTTTTGCATGATATTGTAAATATGGAAATTTACTGTCCTCTCGCTTATCCCAAGTATATGAGATATGTCCCAAGAGCTCTTGCCCTTCGTCAACCAGCATAATATTTCTTTCTCTCTTAGTGTGATGCTTATAGTTTGTTGGCTTTTCTTTTTAGTGAGTACACGACATAACGCCTGATGAAAATGTGGAACAAGATGTTGCAATATAACCTCTGCGCGGGTGTCCTTCTCTATCGATCTGCCTGATATGGAGAATAAACTTCCTCTTTTTTTCCCAGGGTTTGCTGCACCAAGTGTATATCCTCCGTTTAACCCAAAATCTTCGGCAATGGATACGAATTCCTTCGGTTTGGCTCGCGTCCTGTAGGTGTCTGCCCAATACTGCAGTCTGAATGAATCAAAATTTTCAATGACGATTGGATCAATTTTGTAGAAATCTTTTTTAAAATAAAGAGCAAGCCACTCCGTGGGATAGTTAATATTGATGATATCGTACGATCTTACGCTATTATCAAAATTCATTTGAGCGAGAGCAGAAAGGGCATATTCATAGGGAATGAGGTGAGAAAGACGGCTGATGAGTGTTTTATAATCTGTTTCGTTAGAACATTTCAAGCCTTCATCAATCATCTCCAGAAGTATTATTCCATCAGATTTAGAGAGAAATCTTCCCAAGACCATTTATGATCCGTTCACTCTGCACATTGTTTCTGATAGAGGCCTACCATTCGCGTCATAGCTTACGTTCGCTACACATTATTTCGAGGAGGCAAAAGGTCCTTCCAGCCCTTGATAATCGTCGGCTCTTTCTGCATCCACCACCCCCACTAATACAAACGCATTAAATATTTTGTAGGGCAACCCTTTAGGGTTGCTTTAAGCAAGGCTAAAGCCTTGCGCTACATG
>DBZJ01000229.1:0-3965 GCA_002311635.1 Syntrophaceae bacterium UBA1163 | reverse complement strand
AATTTAACGCGTTTGTATTAGTTGCATAAAATATGCAATCAGAAAAAAGTTCTTTTGTCAATACAAAAACGAGATTGTGAAAAGTATCTTTTGGCGTTGATTTTAGGGGGTATTATCAGGATAGATTAAGATAAGCTTTGTTGATTTTGATCAGAAATATTGCGTCTTTGGTCGAAAGTTAAACTCGACAAACAGAGCAAGGAATCTTCCAAGTTTTTCCCCGATGGGATCCATCACCGGGCAGGAAGGGAGGGTCAGGGAGCCAAATCCAGACGCTTTCGTTTTATAAACCCCTCTCGCCAAAACCTTCCCAATATGCTAATTTTAAGAAATTCTACTGGTTTCTCCGGAGATGGGAAAAAGTTGGCCCTTGCCGACTATGGAGAAAGGAAAAGGAAAATGAATTTTGCACTATCGATTGAAGAGAACTGTAAAAACTATCCGGAGAGGACCTGCGTCGTTGACGGAGATATTCGACTGACTTACGGCGAGGTGGAACAGCGG
Source organism: Syntrophaceae bacterium UBA1163 (assembly GCA_002311635.1). Taxonomy (GTDB): domain Bacteria; phylum Desulfobacterota; class BSN033; order BSN033; family UBA1163; genus UBA1163. The sequence continues at coordinate 3,461 of DBZJ01000229.1, read as the reverse complement.
GCCTCCCGCCTAGCCCACGCCCTCGCCGGCATGGCCGTATCACCGGGAGACCGGGTGGCCATCTTTCAAACCAACTGCTATCAGTTCGTCGAGATGATCTACGCTATCGCCAAAGTGGGGGGGATCACCGTCACCCTGAATTTTCGCCTCGTTGGCGAGGAGGCGGCTTATATCCTGAATAACTCCGGCGCTAAAATTCTTTTGCTCGGCGACCGCTATGCCGGGATGATCGAGTCTATTCGAAACGATACGCCGTCCCTTAAACAGTGCATCTGCATCGGCAAGCCGCAGCCCGGCATGGTCGAGTACGAGGCTCTCCTCGCCGCCGCGACGGACGCTCCCTATCCCTGCACCGCCGTGGAGAAGGACGACACGGCCTGCCTGATCTATACGAGCGGCACCACGGGGCGCCCCAAAGGGGCCATGCTGACTTATGACAACGTCAGCTGTCTCTTTGGGGAAGAGGGCGAGAGTCTCCCCTCCCTGGGGGCCATCCTCGTGAATGTCCCCATGTACCATATCGCCGGCATCAACACGGCCATCATCGCCTTGCACATGGCAGAGAAGCTGGTCTATCTCGCCCAGTTTGAGCCGGACCTCTTGCTCGACACCATCGAAAAGGAGGCCATCGGCTATGCCTATGTCGTTCCCACCATGCTCCAGGCCATCCTGGACTATCCCGATTTTTGCAGGCGCAATCTCTTCTCCCTGAAACTCGTTGGTTACGGCGCCTCTCCCATGCCCCTCGACCTTTTGCTTCGGGCGAAACGGGAACTCCCCACGGATTATGCGAACTACTTCGGCATGACCGAAGCCATGGGCACCATCTCGGCCTGCACGCAGGAAGACCACAAGCTGGAGGGCACCGAGGAAGAGCTCGCGCGCAAGACCCACCGCCTTTCCGGCATCGGCCATGAAATTGCGGGAGTGGATGTCCGCATCTTCGACGACCAGGACCGGGAAGTGCCGGCGGGGACCGTGGGGGAAATCGTAGCCCGGGGCCGGCGGATCATGAAGGGCTACTGGGGAAACCCCGCCGCTACGGAAGAAACCCTGCGGGGCGGCTGGCTCCACACGGGCGATCTCGCCTTCATGGATAAAGCCGGTTATCTCTACCTCCAGGGGCGAAAGAAGGACATGATCATCCGGGGCGGCGAGAACATCTATCCTGTGGAGATCGAAGTCGTTCTCGAAAAGCACCCCCAGGTGGCGGAAGTGGCCGTCATCGGCGTTCCCGATGCCTACTGGGGGGAAATCGTCAAGGCCGTTATTGTCCTGAAGCCGGGACAGAAGGCCACGCAGGAGGAAATCATCGACTACTGCAAGCGCCACATGGCCAGTTACAAGAAACCGGCGCTCGTGGAATTCCGGACATCCCTGCCCCGGAATGCCATGCAGAAGGTGCTCAAGACCGTCCTGCGGAGCGAGGCCACGGTTAATAGACGAGGAGCAAGGGACCCCTTCTCATAGTCCACCCCAGAAGGTTAGAGGTTAGGTTGTGAGGTTGATTAGAGACAGGCGGGAATCAATGGCTAGAAAATATTCATGAATTCGTTGACTGTCAGGGTAAAAAGTTTTTTGCAAATTTTACCCCCAGTGACCCTCGTTGAGTGCTACCATTTAAAACCGATCCTGAACGTAGGACCCCCGAAATCATCGGATAAGAGCGCAAACACTGCTACTAAATATATGTTCTTCACGCCTTACGCGCCTCTTTTAATGAGAACGACTAAGCCTTCCGACCCAACCCTCCTCTATAATTGAAGCTTCAACGCGTCGAGTTACAGCAAAGACTTTTTAAGAATAATTTATGCCTTTTTTTTAGGCAAGCGAATGGGGCGAATCATGTATTTTTCGAGGAAGAAGATCGCATTGATAAAAGTAATATTATTCTTGTTGTGTAAAATCCCTCACCTTTTGTTCGAAATCCCGCATCGCAATTTTAGATTTGCCTACTTCGGCCTCTGCTTCATTTTCCTATTAAGTTGGATAATCCATATGGAATTAATAGGTTACATTGGTATTAAAAACCATATCTATTTAAATTGTAGAAGGCACATCTTTTGCAATGCCACCGACTGAGGTGGTTAGCTACTTCTTCTTTAAATCAGCCAGGAATCCAATATACGATAATCCTGCCGGGATCTCAAAGAAATCATGGAGACGGCATTTTAAAGTTCAAAAGAGATTCTCGTCCAGTGAATCATTTGCATTCCCCCAAAACTGCTGGCGGGAGTTTTCTTTCGGACGTACGTCTGTTGGGAAAAAATCGTTACTGAAGCAGCTCTTGGATAGATCATATTGGGGGCGAGATTATGAAAGTTTCTAAAAGAAATCGGATAGCTTTAAGTTTTTTGGCAGTCGCTCTCTCTACGGGAATTATAATTGGATTCATCGTCAATTCCGTAATCACCCACCGAGTGATTTACGAAACCCAAGAACGAGTTAAGGAGGCCCTGAACGGAGCCCGATGGATTTACACAGCCAGAATGAACGAGATTGACCGAGGAATCTATTTTACTTCCGTCCGATATATATTAAGAGGAGCTTTTGAGAAGGAAAAGGTCCTCTTGATAAAAGATGATATGGAGAGGTTGATTGCTGATTATGGTTTAGATTTCTTAACCCTGGTGGACAAAAACGGGATCGTGTTGTTGAGGTTTCACAACCCTGGTTCATCCGGAGATAGCTTGATTAAGGATCCTTTCATTCGGGAAGCTCTGAAAAATAAGGGGATTTCAGGAACGCAGGTGCTTTCGAGGTCAGAATTATTGAAGGAGGGAGAATTATTGGCTGATCGGGCAGCATTCAATTTGATTCCAACCCCAAGAGAAAAACCCACCGAAGAGCTTACGGAGAGTTCGGGGATGGTGTTGAAATCTGCTCATCCGATCCTGGACGCGAATGGTAAGGTATTAGGGGCCTTAATGGGAGGAGTCCTTCTCAATCGCAATTACGAAATTGTAGATCGTATTAAGAGTATCCTTTTCAAGGATACGAAATATAATGGCAAGGAAATTGGCACGGCCACTGTTTTTTTGGGTGACCTAAGAATCTCAACCAACGTGATCGATCGGGAAGGAAATCGAGCGGCCGGAACACGAGCGATGAAAGAAGTCGAGGAACAGGTTCTTGAAAAAGGATTGCCCTGGATGCATCGGGCGTTTGTGGTCGATGATTGGTATATCACCGCGTATGAACCTATCCGTGACATCCAGGACAAGATCGTGGGGATGCTTTATGTTGGAATACTGGAGAATGAACCACTCCCTGGGCTAAAGCCCAGGGTTTCAGGTCTGCTGACATGATCTGGCACAATTACCGACGTTGTTCTCTTATGTATCGCCGCACGACCTCTTCATCAACGTTGCCTACTGTCTCGGCAAAATACCCATCCGGCCAAAAACTATCTCCCCACAAAAACTCTTCAAGCTCCGGATACTCTTTTCTTATCACCCGGC
>DBZJ01000091.1:757-24682 GCA_002311635.1 Syntrophaceae bacterium UBA1163 | reverse complement strand
ATTTAATGTGAGGCAATTCGCCATAATTTTTGCTCTTGCTTTTTTCTGTCCCTTTCATCATAATGTCGAAGAATTCTTGAAAAGAGGGTTTCTATGATCGTCACCTGCGCCTCCTGTCTGACCAAGTTTAATTTAGACGATTCTCGAATTTCGGCCGAGGGTATCAAGGTTCGCTGTTCGCGGTGCAAGCATGTCTTCTATGTCGTCCCTCCTCCCGAGACCAAGGAGGAAATCATCGAGAATTTTGAATCCTTCGCGAAATATCATGAAGATTTGATGGGGCCGGGTGAGATCAAGGGGGACGTTCCTCCTGAGGCGAAAGCCGAGAAGGAAGGGGGCCCCCCAGAAGAGGAAGAAGAGGCATTCCCATTTTTTGAAAAGGCTCCTGCGGAGAAAGTGGAGCAATGGGTTCCTCCGGGAGAAATGGAAGGGATGGCTCCCCCGGAAAAGATAGAGAAGCTACCCTCTGGAAAATTGATGAAGGAAGAAAGCGTGGAGAGCAGACCCTCCAGGCCGAAGACGATGAGGCATGCTGAGAGGAGAGGCCCCCTTCGATTTCTTGCCCTTCTCATTGTTTTGATGCTGCTGACTTTCGGCATCCTCTTTGCGTGGTCGGAATTGAGTTCCGGGGGTAGGCTCTCCCCCTATTTGGATTCCGCCGTAAAGAGAATCACTGAGCTTTGGAACCAGATTTGGGGGGTAGAGGAAGGGGATCTGATCGTCGGAGAGCTGAGCGGATACCAGGAGAAGATTGGAGACTCCCCCTTCTTTATCATCGAGGGGAAGGTAAAGAATCAAACCAAGTTCACCAAAAAGTATATCAAAATAAAAGTCGTCATTTTTGATGAAAACAAACTCAAGGTGGCTGAAAAGGAAGCCATCTGCGGCCGCGTCATCGCTCGTGGGGAGTTGAAAAGACAACCGGAGGAATTTTTTAAAGGGGAGATGGTGATCAAGCCCGAAACGGAACAAGAGATGATCACCCCCTCGGGCAAGGCCGTTCCGTTTATGGTGATTTTTAAGGACCTCCCGAGCCGAGCAAAAGATTTTAAATACGAGATCCTGGAAGCCCCCAACCTTTAGATTGCGGAATGGCGATTTCAGAATGCGGAATTCAAATCCGCAATCGGCAATCCGAAATCTAAGATTATTTGATCCCTTGGATATAAATTTCGATAAGAGTCAGGAAAAGCGTGGCCACCAAAGGTCCAGCGACGAAACCGATTAATCTGAAAGCCTGGACCCCCCCGAGCACAGCGAAGAAGAGGAGCAGAGGATGGATATTCGTTCTGGTGCTGATAAAAAACGGTCTGAGGAGATTGTCTACCATGCTGATCACAAATACTCCCAGGCCGAGCAAGAGGAGCCCCTTTAAGACAGCCCCTTCGATCAATAAGATAATCGCCGCCGGGACCCAGATCAGGGCGGTTCCACCGATGGGGATGAAGGAAAGCAGAGCCATTGCTGTTCCCCAGAAGATGGGCCAAGGAAGTCCAAGGACCCAAAAAGATAATCCCCCCAAGAGACCCTGAATCATCGCGATCAGAAGTCCTCCGTAGATCGTCGCGTAGATCATGTCCTTGAACCGCTGGATGAGAAGGTCTCTCTGCTTGGAAGGAAGAGGGACGATCTCTTTCAGTCTCGCGAAGAGGCGGCTTCCGTCCTTAAAGAAATAGTAGAGGGCGAGGAGGGTGAAGAAGAATCCGGCCACAAACGAGGAGAACCCCTTTAAAAGGGTTGTGGTTTGATTGAAGATGAACGTACTGATCTGGCTGAGGTTCTTTAATAGCAGAGGCAAAGGGTTCGCTTGTGAGAAATCGATATGTTGACCCAGCCCCGCCAAGAACCATTTGAAGACAGGGATATCTTTCATTCTCTCAACATAGGTCTGAAGCTGACCGGTCTTGATCATTTCCTCCACCTGGTGATAGAGGTCGACCGCCTCGCCGGCTAAAGAGGCCATCAGAAGGCTGAACGGCAATACAATAACGATGAGCACGAGCAGGGTCATGAGGAGGGCCGAGAGGACTGCCTTTTTTGTGAGGAGGCGCTCAAGTTTCTGGAAGAGGGGATAAAAAACCATGGCGAGGAGGATGGCGCATATGATGGACGATAGGAAAGGGGCGAGAATGAGGTAGAGAAGATAGATGGAAAGGAACGTGAGGAAGAGGATGAAGATGAAGAAGATATGCTCTCCTTTCATTTCCTACCCGGATGCCGAGGCATCTACCTTTTCGAACGGATGAGAAGAATGGGCGTTTCAGCTCGGGTCAAGACTTTGAGGGCGACACTCCCCATCACCCACCGGGAAATTCCCGACCGGCCGTGGGTGCACATGATGATTAGATCCGCCCCAACCTCTTTTGCAAAATCAATGATTTCGACCGCCACCTGCTGCCCGGTCCTCACCGTCGCCGCCACCCTAAGACCTCTCTTTTTCAATTCCTCACTGAGGTCCGCAAGATATCTCTCCGCGGCTTCCTTCTGTTTTTCATCGACGATCAGGGGGGTGACCAGTTCCGGCGAACCATAAATGGGCATAAAGGGGACCACCTGGAACAGGATGATTTCGGCATCAAAGGTCTTGGCCAATTTTTCGGCCTGGTCCAAGGCCATTTTTGCGAGCTCCGATCCATCCAACGGGACAAGAATTTTTTTGTACATACTTCCCACCTCCCTCACGGATTCCGAAAGTCATTTATATCAATTTTGATAGGGCAAGGCAACAGAAAAGAGGCCATCGGAAATCTCTATACGAAACAGCCGTTGTATTGGAAAAATCAATTTGACTTCTCTCTCTTGGACATTAAGATAAATGAGTTGAAAGGAGGAGCAAGATGCCGGTGATTGATTGTCGAGGGTTGGCCTGTCCGGAGCCTGTGGTGGTGACCAAACAGGCGCTGGATGAATTGAAGGAAGGAGAGATGATTGTCATCGTGGACAATGCTTCCTCGTGTAATAATGTGGAACGGTTTGCTCAGAGTCAAGGGTGTCCGGTGGAAATCAAGCAGGAGGGGCAAGATTTTCATCTTCGCATTCAAAAGATCCAATCCGAAGATAAGGGAAAGGTTGCCAAGCCTAACGAGAAAACCAAAAGGGTCGTGGTTTATATCAACTCGCATCTCCTCGGATGCGGGGATGAGGTATTGGGATCGTTCTTGATGAAGTCTTTCTTAAAGACGTTACTGGATTTGGACACAAAGCCCAGCCGTCTCATTTTGGTCAATAGCGGTGTCCAGTTGGCCGCGGAGAATTCCAAGGCGTTGGAGTCCCTTCAGAGTTTATCGGAAAAAGGGGTCGAGATTGTTTGCTGCGGAACCTGCATCGATTTTTATGAGTTGAAAGGAAAAATGAAGACGGGGGTCGTTTCCAATATGTACGATATCATCCAATCCATGGTGGAAGCTGATCGCGTGATCAAACCTTAATTTAATTCCGTCCTGATGGGTCATCGGTGGTTTGCCTCGGAGGGAAAGAATTTGTTGTTTATTTTCTGAGCGACGTTGAGGATGAAGAGAAGAATGGATGAAGTGCGTCTGACTTCGAGAGTAAAGAAAGCGGGCTGAGCCTCCAAAGTGGGTCCAGAGGATCTGGATCAGATTTTGAAAGATTTGCCCATTCCGAAAGATCCGAAAGTATTAGTCGGGCTGGACACATCGGATGACGCAGGGGTCTATCAACTGAGCGAGGAAGTGGCCCTCGTTCAAACGGTAGATTTCTTCACTCCCATTGTAGACGACCCCTTTACCTTTGGTCAGATTGCCGTAGCCAATGCCCTGAGCGATGTCTATGCCATGGGAGGCACTCCGCTCACCGGCATGAATTTGGTGGCCTATCCCATCAAAGATCTCTCTTCTTCTATTTTGAGAGAGATCCTCCTCGGAGGCCTCTCGAAAATGAAGGAGGCCGGCGTGGCTCTGGTAGGAGGGCATTCGATCGAAGACCCGGAGATTAAATACGGCCTGGCTGTAACGGGCGTGGTCCATCCGAATAGAATCCTGACCAATGCCAAGGCAAAAGCGGGGGACAAATTGGTTTTGACAAAACCTCTCGGCACAGGCATCATTTCCACGGCCCTGAAGGCCAAGATGGCTTCTGAGGAGGCTGTCGGGAAGATCGTGGAGAGCATGGTGGCCCTCAATCGAACGGCGTCGGAATGGATGAAAAAATACGGAGCCCATGCCTGTACGGATATCACAGGATTCAGCTTCATCGGCCATGCCTTGGAAATGGCGATCGCAAGCCAGGTGGGAATGGTCATTCAGTCCAGCGCTGTTCCTATCTTTCCCGAAGCGATGGAATATGCGAAATTGGGTTTGGTTCCCGGAGGGGCATATTCAAATCGCGATTTTTTTTCGTGCCGAGTGGAAATGCATTCCAGTGTGCCCCATCTCTTGGCGGACATCTTCTATGATCCTCAAACATCGGGTGGCCTCCTCATCTCCTTATCTCCCGGTGAGGCAGAGAAACTGGTGGCGACGCTAAAAAAAGAGGGAATCGTCCATTCTTCGATGGTCGGGGATGTAGTAGAAGAGCCTCGCGGAAAGATTCGACTCCTCTGATGTTTCCCCTCCCATCCTTGTTGCAGCCGGAGGAAAAATTCGGTTACATTATAATGGTGAAACTTTTTTTGGGTCTGCACATCTGACCTAAAAAGATCAAATCGGTCAACGTAGGAGATTGAAAGAATAAAACCGATGGAGATTGAGGTCAAATTATTTGCAACGCTTCGAGATTACCTGCCGAAGGGAAGCAGTCGGTTTTCCTGTAAGATGGGGATCGAGGGTTCCACCCGGGTTCAGGATATTTTGCTGCGGCTCAAGATACCCGAACAGATACCCAAGATCATTTTGATCAACGGCGTTCACGGAAAGAAGGAGCAGATATTAAAGGAAGGTGACGTCCTGAGCATCTTTCCTCCTGTCGCAGGAGGCTGACAAAATCAATGGTCAATTTGCAATGATCGCTGATCAATTCTCAATTTCAAATCTGAACCCTCAGTTACCTACGCCAAATCCCAAGCTCTAAGAACGGTGCATCTTTACTTGTGTTAATTGACCGCTGACTATTGATCATTGAAAATTGATTATTTCTTCTCTTTGAGTTCCTTGATCTTCTTTTGCAGCCTTTCTTTTTGATCTGGTTGGGGATCCAGTTTCAAAGCCCTTTCGTAAAACTCCACGGCTTTCTCGGCCCGGTCTAGTTTGAGATAACTATCAGCCAGGTGTTCTGTGATCGTGGAATCATCCGGTGTCAACTGGTTCGCTTTTTCAAGTTCGGTCAAAGCCTTCTTGTAGTCCCCGAGTTTATAATAGACCCAACCCAAACTATCGGTGATGTAACCCATATTGGGTTTCAGCTCCATGGCCTTCTGGACGAGTTTAAGGGCCTCCTCCAGGTGGATACCCCTTTCGGAATAGGAATAACCAAGATAGTTGAGGGCATCGGCATGATTGGGGTTGAGTCGGAGAACCTCCTTCATCTCGGCGAGCATCTTATCAAAATCGCCCATTTTATCGTAGAGCGCGCCCGTTTGAAAATGAATTTCCTCATCATTCTGATTTTTCTCAACGCCCCTCTTCAGCGTGGCCAAGGCCTTTTCTAATTGGTTCTCTTTTTCGAAAACGGCGGCGAGGAACAAGTAGAGGTCTCCCTCGTTCGGCTTGGCCTGGATCGATTCCTCTAAGATTCGGATGGCCTCCTCCGTCTTGTTCTGCTTCCTCAGAACCAGGACAATGTTCCTTGTCGAGTCAGCAAAGAGAGTGGATTCGGGAGGGATCTTCTTGAATTCCGAGATGGCCTGATCAAAGGCCTCTTTTTCTACGTAGGCGACCCCTAAATAATATCGGACCCGATCGTCTTTGGGATTGGCGGCGAGTACAAAATTGAATTCCAAAATCGCCTGGTCCAATTTTTCCTGCTCCAAATAGATCAGGCCCATCTTCGTCCGGATATTGAGGTCTTCTGAACCGGACTTTTGCATCTCCCGAAATTGGCTCAATGCTTCGTCGAACTTCTTCTTTTTGATGAAGATCTGGCTAAGCCGGCTTCTCGCCTTTTTGTTGTCTGGATCGAGGATGAGGACTTTTTGATAAACCTCAGAGGCCTTTTCCGGTTCATTCTGGATCTCGTAAGTCATCCCCAGATCCATCAGGACGGAGACCAGATTGGGTTCGATCGCCAGGGCCTTCAAAAAATATTGCTTGGCCAATTCATAAGATTTTGTCCTGATATAGATTCTTCCCAATGCGTAGAGGCCCATGACCGAATTGGGCTCGATCTCGAGAAACTGTTTGAGGGTTTGGATGGCCTGGTCGTACTCCTGGATGTCCTCGTATAGAGAACTGAGGAAGAGGTAACTTTCCTGATGTTGGGGATCGATCTCCAGTACTTTTTTGTAAGAGGCGATGGCCAACGGGTAGTTTTTAAGGATGGAATATAATCCACCCAGGAGCAGATGGGCTGGGAGATGATCGGGGTCGTAGAGGAGTGCGGTTTTGCACTCCTCCATTGCGTCGTTTAAGAGTCCTTTGTGGATGTAAAGGGTGGCCAATTCGACATGCAAGGAGGGTTCTTTGGAGTCAAGGGCGATCGCTTCTTTAAGTTCCTCAATCGCCTCATCCACTTTTCCCTCCTGCAGCCTTATCTGGGAGAGGAGAAAGTGGTAATAGGCAAGGGGATTTGAAGGGGGAGTTCCCCTCTGAGTTTTTTGGAGTTTCGTTGGAGTGGGCCGGAAGGGAGGCGTCTCTTTCTCCTGTTTTTGGAATCCAGGTCTTCCCGCACAACCTGCCAAAAGAAGCAAAGACAGAGAAAGAACGAGGGCTTTCGTTAGGAATGGCTTCATCTTCAAAAAATAACAGACTTCGGAAACAAAGTCAAAGACCTGAATTCGATTTTAAGAGATTCTCGAAGGTGTCCGGGGGGAAATACCCTTCCATTATTTTTCCGTTCTGAAAGAGGAGGGTGGGAGTGGAATCGATGAGCAGACGCCTTCCCAATTCCACATTTTTTTTGATGGCTGTCGTATCGCAAGAAGGCGTTTTTAATTCCATTCCTTGGTAAGTTTCTTCCAAGGCCTTTCTTCTGTCCTTTGAACACCAGATGGACTTCGCCTTCTCAAAGGAAGCAGGAGATAAAGGGTACAAAAACAAAAACGCCTGGAGGTCTTTGATTTGTTTCAGCTCTTCGTGCAGTTGGGAACAAAAATGGCACTGGGGATCGGTGAATACATAAAGCTTCCTTTTTCCCTCTCCCATGGAAATGGCATTTTCGAGGTGAAGCGTGGAGGGGTCCGCCCTCCGGAGATCTTTTAATCTGTCAAGCGTGAGATTTCTTCTGGTCTGACGGTCCAATATCTGTCCGGAAATAATAATAAATTTCAGGTTCTTATCAATATAAAAAATGATATTATTTTGACCTATCCCGCACGCAACCTCCCAGAACCCTTCCAAAGGGGCCTCCTTGATCTCCAAGATTTTAAATTCCGTCTTAATAAAATCCTTTAAAATACTGGTGGCCTCTTCGTTTGTAAGGGCAAAGGCGTTCCCGAGGAGAAGCAGAGAGAAAACGAAGGACCAACAGAAGATGCGTAGTGTTTTTTTCATATCGCGGCTCCCCTTGAAATGTGAGATCATTTTAGCAAATCATAGGCTGATTTGCCAGTCCATCCCTCTCTCATCGTGGGAATGGTGAATCCAATCATTCTCTGGCGAAATTGAAGTGAGCGCGAGAGAAGGGGCGAACACCATTTCAGTGGATTCAAGATTCCGTTAAGCCAAGGAGGAGTTAGATCGACGTGCGGAAGAGGGTGTCATGGCGATCGTTCGGGATCGGGAAAATCAATCAGGGTGGGCCCTTTTTCTCGAAGCGATAGAGGGTTCTTGGATTCACCTTAAGGATTTCTGAGGCAACTCTTTTATTTCCCCCGGCCTCTTTCAGTATCTCTTTTATATACTCGGACTTGATATCACCTAAAGATTTGCGGTCTTTCACTCCTCTCTTAATCATTTCCGAAAACCCTTCCGTCAGATCTTTGGGAAGGTCGTTGGCCACCAAGTAATCCTGATCGGTCATGATCACAGCCCTTTCTATGACGTTTTCCAGTTCTCGCACATTCCCCGGCCAATGATATTCTAAAAGGAACTTGATCGCCTCTTTGGAGATCCCCTTGATCTCCTTTTTGGCTTCTTTGTTGTAGAGATCAAGGAAGTGGTAGGCGAGTAAAGGAATATCCTCTCTTCTGTCTTTGAGATCGGGGAGAAAAATGGGAAAGACATGAAGACGGTAGAAAAGGTCTTCCCGAAATTTTCCGTTCTTCATATTTGCTTCCAGATTCTCATTGGTGGCTGCGATCATTCGGACATCAATCTTTGTTCTCTCCGTGCTCCCCACCTTCATCACTTCCTTCTCCTGAAGGACTCTTAGAAGTTTCACTTGGACAGAGGGGAGGATCGTGGAGATCTCGTCCAAGAAAAGCGTCCCGCCATCGGCCTCTTCGAATAGACCCTTCTTCGCCTGCACCGCCCCGGTGAAGGCGCCCTTGGTGTGTCCAAAAAGTTCGCTTTCCACCAGCGTCTCAGGGATGGCCCCGCAATTGAAAGGGATAAAAGCTCGGTCCACCCTTGGGCTGTTGTAGTGGATGGCCTTGGCAACCAGTTCTTTGCCGGTTCCGCTTCCCCCATAGATAATGACTGTGCTGCTCCCAAGAGCCACCTTTTCGATCAGGGAGAAAATTTCCTGCATCTTCTTGCTTTTTCCGATAATATTGCTGAACTCAAATTTTTTTCTCACCTCCATCCTCAGAAGCCGATTTTCCCTGAGCAGGAGGCCTTCCTTTTGGGCTTTGGAGATGTGGATCAGGAGTTCGTTCAAATCGACGGGTTTGGTGATATAGTCGTTTGCTCCTATCCTCATTGCTTCTACCGCCGTCTCGATTGACCCATAGGCCGTCATGAGAATAACCATCACCTCTGGCCTCGTTCCTTTGATCGTTTTGAGAAGTTCGATGCCGTCCATCTCCGGCATCTTCAGGTCGGTCAATACTAAATCGAAGACATCCTTTTCGATTTTTTCGATGGCCTCGACGCCGTTTTGGGCGACCTCAACACCGTATCCACCCATCTGCGAAAGACCTTTTCTTACGATGTCCCGAACGGGAGCTTCGTCGTCAACGACCAATATTTTCATAGGCTCTACATCAGACTCCTTTTAGCAGTATTCTTACCAAAATTTGATTCCTAAATCAATGGGAATCATTTTTTTCCAGAATTCTTGAATCCAATTTTTCAGCAGAATTCCTAACGGAGGTTACTGTTCGGCGCCGCTTTGAAGACCGAAAAAAAGGGGCTGCTCCCGTCAGAGGGTTGACTGTTGTTGGATTTCTTATAAAATAGAGCGATTGGGAGCCAATGAATAAGGATAAGAAAGGGGGTATTCGTGGAAGACCGAATCTTGATCGCGGACGATGAAAAGACGATCTGTAGTGTGCTATCTCAAAGGTTGACCCGAGAAGGATATTCATGTGTCACCGCCCATAACGGGAAGGAGGCCCTTACTCGTTTCTACCAGGGCAATTTTTCGCTGGTTATTTCAGATATCCGGATGCCTGAGGTGGACGGTTTAGAGCTTCTGAAGAGTGTAAAGGCCGTGCGACCCACCATGATGTTCATCCTCATGACCGCCTTTCCGGAGATCGATATCGCCGTCGAGGCGATACACCTGGGAGTGAGTGACTTCCTCATCAAGCCCTTCGATCTCGAACTCGCAGTCTTCAGCGTGAAAAAGGCGCTTGAGCAGAAGAAGATGGAAGAGGAGATCGAGTCCTACCACAAAAACCTCAAGAGAATGGTGGAGGAGAGGACCGTGGAACTTCAACACGCTTATCGCACGCTGAAAAAAGCCTATTTAGATTCAGTCAAGGTTCTGGCGGAGGCAATCGACGCCAAAGACCCCTACCTGCGGGGCCACTCTGATCGAGTGAGGCGGATGAGTTTGCGGATCGCCGTTTCATTGGGGTTTAGTGAGGAGAGGATGGAGATTTTGGAATATGGATCACTCCTCCATGATATCGGTAAGATTGGCATCCAAGATGAGATTCTCCGCAAACCGGGGCCTCTGAGCCCCGACGAGTACCAGACGATTCAAGAGCATCCCTTGATCGGCGTGAAAATTGTGGAGGGGATCGAGTTTTTCAAGGATAAGATTCCCATGATTCGTAATCATCATGAGCACTTTAACGGGGAAGGGTATCCAGACGGTTTGGCGGGAGAAGGCATTCCCCTTGAGGCAAGGATCATTGCTGTTCCCGATGCCTTCGATGCAATGGCCAGTCTGAGACCCCATCGGGGCACCATGGCCCTTGAGGACATCCTTTTGGAAATGGAAAAATACAAAGGAAAGCAATTCGACCCAAAACTTTTGGAAATTTTTCTGCAAGAAAAAATTTATCAATCGTAACCAAGAAGATAGGGTCCCCGTTTATCGGAGGCGATTCAGAAGGGTTTGCTTCTTTTCCCCTGGCGATACCGGCCTGCCCTGGTGCCGACCGAGGGCGGGACAGGCAAGGACTCAATAACATATGCCAGCCAATCTCACCCCCCAATATTTAGAGGTAGAGCTTAAGTTCAAACAGGCCAAGACGACACCGGAGAAGATAAAAGCTCTCGAGGTGATGATGGCCGTCATTCCAAAGCATAAAGGGACCGAAAGGCTTCGGGGGCAGCTCAAGAGCCGGATGGCCAAATTAAAGGAGGAACTCCAGAAGAGGCCCACTGTCGCGAGGGCAGAGCAGGCTTATAATATCAAGAGAGAGGGAGCTGTTCAAAGCGTTCTCCTGGGCCTTCCCAATTCTGGTAAGTCAAGCCTTCTCTCCCGGATCACCGGCGCCTTTTCTGAGGTGGCGGACTACCCCTTTACAACCCGGAAGCCCATTCCCGGGATGATGACCTATGAGAATTTACAGATTCAATTGGTGGACACGCCGCCGATTCAATTGGATCATATCGAACCTGGATTCCCGAACTTGATTCGAAATGCGGACGTCCTTCTTCTCTTGGTTGACCTGGCGGAAGGCCCTCTCTTCCAGATGGACATCCTCATGAAAGAACTGAATGAAATGAGAATAAAGGCGGTCGGGAAGGGACCTATTCCCTCCATGGAGTCGGGATGGATTTGTCTGCGGGCACTCGTGGTTGGGAATAAATGTGATTTGAAGAATGCAATGGAGGAGTACCGTAAACTTGGGAACCGTTTCAGAGATACCTTCCCCATGCTACCTCTCTCTGCCAGAGAAGGAATGAATTTTGAAGAATTGAAAAAGGAGGTCTATCAGCTTCTCGACATCATTCGGGTCTACACGAAGGTGCCCGGAAAGGACCCGGATCTGACGGAACCCGTTATTCTTAAGAAGGGAAGCACGATTGAGGATGTGGCTCTCTCCGTTCATAAGGATTTTGCGGCCAAGCTTCGATATGCAAGGGTCTGGGGCTCCGGAAAATTCGGTGGACAAATGGTCAAACGGGATTATGTCGTCAGCGAAAGGGATGTGATCGAGCTGCATCTTTGAGAAGGGAAATTCAGAACAGGACATTCGAAGTTCGAAAAAATGTCGAATGACCAAATGCTAAAATTCTAAACCGAATAGAAAGGGTCTTTTTGAGAGATTTGGCCATTTGGATTTCGTATTTTAAAATACGATTAAAATGAGTTACCGAAACCTCTGCGGGACAACGAAAAGGAAATAGATGAAGGATTTAACGAGAAGACTTTTTCTGAGATATCTTTTAGGACTTCCGCTCCTCTCTTCTTTTCCCCTCCATGCCCTGGAAGACGTGGGCAGATCTTCCCGCCCCTCCAAGAAAGGGTGAAGGGAACTCCATTGGCGAGTTCTTCAGGGGAGAGGAACTTCACTACGTCATTGGGGTCTGGCTGTTTAAGAAAGTGGCGGTGGGGAAAATAAGTTTCAGGGAGATGAAGGAAAAGGGCCGCTATCTATCCACCCTTCAAGGGGAGACCTTGGGTATCCTCGGGTGGGTGGCGCGTTATCGAACGGACACGTATCGCTCCGTCATGGAAGAAATCGACGGGGGGAGACGCCTTCGATCCGTATCGTTCGAAGAAGATGTGAAGGTGGGAAGCACGTTGCGGCGGCGGATCCATTTGTTCGATTATGAAAAGAGAAAATGGATTCGGGTGAGGCAAAGGAAAGACGGCACCAAGATAAGGACAGAGGAGGAGATCCCTCCAGGAATGGTCTATGATGATTTCATCACGGCCTCTTATAATTTCCGTTACGGTGTTTACGGCGGGATCGAGAGAGGTAGAAAATATACCGTGGCCACCTTTCCTAAGAAGGGACCGTCCAGTTATGAAGTGAGAGTGGCTTCAAAAGAAGAGGAGGAGAAGAGAAAAAAATCCGAGAAATCTCAGGAGGGGAAAGAGTATCTCGTCAAGCTTTTTTTGGATCCGGAGGTGACACACTCCAAAGAAGGTCTTATCGAAGGCTGGTTATCGAAAGAACTTTACCCCACAGAGGGGATGATCAAGGATGTCATGTTCTTCGGGGATGTCAGGGGGACCCTCATCAAAAATACACGGGGATGAACTAAGTGCGGGATGCAGAGTGAAAAAGCAGGAAGAATGAAGAAAAGGGGTTATATCATTCCGAAATCCGCATTCCGAATTCCGAAATAGGTCAGATGGATACTCAATCCAGATATTTCAGGTTGCACAGGAAAGATATCGCCTATTTTAAATTCATCATCGAATCCTATGAAGGGATAGCTGTGATGAGGACGAAGGATTCGCATGAGGCGATCGTGGAGCTGATGGTGGCTCCTGGGTGGGAAAAGGATTTGGAAGAGGTGTTGGATGGCCTCCGAAAAGAGATGCCAATTGAAAATATCTCTCATTTCAAATTTCAAAATGCAAATGTCAAATGAATGTCAATGTCCGAAACCAAAATGGTCATTCCATTGTTCCTTATTTGTTTGAAATTGATTCACCTTCGGTTCATCACTTCGTGCGAGTTTTGGATTTGATTGGACATTCGAACTTTGACGTTTGAAATTGAAGGATGCTCGAAACCATTCCATACCAAGAGATATTGCGTGAAGTTCTTCGCGAAGGAGGAGAGTTTGCAGACCTCTTTTTCGAACAGACCCATTCGGCGGTGATCATCTGTGAAGAAGATCGGATCGAGAAGGTGATCTCCGGTGTGGATGTGGGTGTAGGACTTCGAATTCTCATTGGCAGAAAGACATTTTATGGTTTTACCACAGAGATCTCAAAGGAGTCCCTCCTCGATTTAGCCAAACGGATAAGTCGATCTGCCAAAGAGGGTGGAGGGGAGAGGAAAAACGGTTTTCCCCTGCCGCCTCGGGCCGCCGGTGCTCCCGTTTCGATTTCCAAATCCCTTTATCCGATCCGGAAGCATCCGGACGGGCTCTCAATGGAAGAGAGGGTTTCAGTGGTGAAAAGAGCCAACGAAGCGGCCCGGAAACTGGACCCTCACGTTCAACAGGTGAAAGTCCTTTATCGGGATGTGAACCAAAAGGTTTCTATTGCAAATTCGGAGGGAACTTTAGTAGAGGGAGAGAGGGTGGGGACCGTTCTCTCTGTACAGGTCGTTTCTGCAAAAGAGGATGTTGTCCAGACTGGATATGAGCCCATCGGGGGGGCCGTGGGTTTTGAGCTCTTTGATCTTCATCCCCCGGAGGAAGTGGCTGAGGTGGCCGCAAAGAGAGCTCTCCTCATGCTTTCGGCCAGAAGAGCGCCGATGGGGAAAATGACGGTGGTCTTGTCCAGCGACGCAGGGGGAACGATGATTCATGAGGCCATCGGCCATGGATTGGAAGCAGACCTCGCTCAGCAAGGGTTTTCCGTCTATTCTAAGAAGATTGGGGAAAGGGTTGCTTCTTCTCTGATCACTGTCGTCGATGATCCCACCCTTCCTCGGCGAAGAGGGTCCTATGCCTTTGATGACGAGGGAGTGGCTTCCCGAAGAACGATCCTGGTGGAGCAGGGAGTCTTAAGAGGATATCTTTATGATCGGCTATCCGCTTTGGAAGACGGGGTGGAATCGAGTGGCAATGGAAGAAGGGAGTCCTACCAGCATAAACCGATTCCGAGGATGAGCAACACGATGGTCCTTCCGGGGAAGATGGGGCCCGAAGAGATTGTTCGTTCTGTAGAAAAGGGATTGTTTGTGAAGAAAATGGGCGGTGGGCAGGTCAATACCGTCAACGGGGACTTTATCTTTGAAGTCAACGAGGGATATTTGATTGAAAAAGGAAGTGTGGGAGAACCGGTCCGGGGAGCGACCCTCATTGGCAACGGACCGCGGGTGCTGAAAGACATCGATATGGTCGGCAGCGATCTCGGGTTTGGGATCGGGACCTGCGGAAAGGATGGCCAGGGAGTTCCGGTCGCCGATGCCCAACCCACCTTGAGAATTCCGGAGTTGATCGTGGGAGGACAGGAGGAAGGCAAATGATTCCGGAGAGTGGGTGAAAAGGGGATAGGGACAAAAAACTGAATTTTTCCCCCATTCCCGATTTTTCCGTTTCTTGACGGAGCACGACGCTTGCCGTTATGCGTCAGGGGGTTTTTCGGCAGGTTCAGGCAATTTCTCCAATTTTACCTTTGAAATTCTCTGTCCCACCATCTCGACAATTCTCATCCGCTTCCCTTCGATTTCCACCATGTCACCGGCCTGAGGGATCCTTTGTAGGGCGGTCATCAAGAATCCGCCCAGGGTTTCATATTCGGGAGATTCCGGAAGCTGGACGTGATGGTCTTCCTTTAAATCCCTGAGGCTGATGGATGCATCGATCAACAGGGTTCCATCCGAGAGCTGGGTCACCGGGCTCTCGATATCGTGTTCGTCTCTGATCTCTCCGACAATCTCTTCCACCAGGTCCTCCATGGTGACCAGTCCCGCGAGCCCGCCGTACTCATCGACCACCAAGGCCATGTGAATCCTCCTCCTCTGCATCTCCCTTAAGAGAAGGCTGATTTTCATCGTCTCCGGGATGAAATAAGGAGGCTTGGCGATCTTTCGTATATCGACCTGTCCCGTTTTCGCAAACGTGGTGAGGAAGTCTTTTGCATACAGGATTCCTCTGATGTCGTTCAGCTCTCTTCCGAAGACCGGGTACCGGGAGAATTGCTCCTCCTCGATGACGGAAAGAACCTCCTGGGGGGAACGATCGATTTGAACCGCCACCATCTGTGTATCGGAGACCATCACTTCTTTGACCGACATGTCGGTGAACTCGAAAACGCTCTGAAGGATTTTTTCCTCTGTGGGTTCAAAGACGCCGTGCTGGCCCCCTTCTTTTATCAAAAGTTTCACCTCTTCCTCGGTAATATAGGCCCGCTCGGTGAAGGGTTTTTGTCCAAAAGGTCTGAGCACAAGGGAGGTGCTGAAGGTGAGGAGCTTCACAAAGACAGAGTTGATCTTTGCAAAGGTCTCAATGCTCCTTGCCGTCCAGAGGCCAATGGTTTCCGGGTGCATTAAGGCAATGGATTTTGGTACCAGCTCCCCAAAGATCACAGTAAAATAGGTAATCAGTACGACGACAATTCCAATGGAAAGGGGTTCAGCAGCCAGGAAAACGGCTTTTATGGGGACCGCTTGAAGGGCAGGTTTGATAACCTTGACAGCCGCCGCGCCACCGACCGCAGAGGCGAGAACGGCCACCCCCGTAATTCCAATCTGAATGGTGGCGAGAAAACGGTCGGGTTCTTCTTTCAGTTTTAGAAAAATCTTTGCACTTTTTTTTCCGCTTTCGGCGAGCTGTTTGATGTGGCTCTTCCTCGCTGTGACCACAGCGATCTCTATCCCGGCCAAGTAGCCATTTAAGAGGATGAGAATGGCAATCAGAAAGGCGTCAAAAAAAAGGTCTTGCATTTTGCACCCCCCTATCCCCCGAAGTCTCTCCTCTCCCGAAAGGAGGATCGCCCGCGCTCCATCGGAGGGGAGATGTCAACTTCCGTTGCAATGGTGAGGATGGCGATATAAAAAATTGGACGCTAAAAAGAACTTCAAAACTTGATTCCTTTAAGTCTTTCGATCGCTTCTTTCAACCTTTTCTCATCAACCGTGAGGGCCATTCGGATATAGCCTTCTCCATCTTCTCCAAAACCGTTTCCCGGGGTAGCGACGATTCCTCCCCGCTCAAGCAGGAGCGTGGCGAATCGGGCGGACGTATATCCTCTCGGCACGCGGATCCAAAGATAGAACGTGGCCTTCGGTCGATCCACTTCCAGCCCCACCTCTTCAAGACCCCTGACCATCACATCTCTTCGTCTCTCATAAGTGTCGATGATTTCCGGAAGCGGGGTATCAAGATGATTGAGCGCCTCGGTTCCTGCCTCCTGGATCGCTTGAAAGAGACCGGAATCGATATTGGTCTTCACCCTTCCCAATCCGGAGAGTATCTCAGAATGCCCCACCGCAAATCCGATCCTCCAACCCGTCATATTAAAGGTTTTTGAGAGGCTATGAAATTCGACTCCCACCTCTCTGGCCCCTTCCGCTTCCAAAAAACTGACGGGACGGTAACCGTCGAAAGCCACTTCTGAATAGGCCGCATCATGGCACACAATGACCTGGTAGCGTTTGGCAAAGGCCACAACCTCTTCAAAGAAAGCTCTCTCGGCGATGGCCGAGGTGGGATTGTTGGGATAGTTGATGAATAAAAGCTTTGCTTTTTGGGCTGCCTTCTTGGGGATATCGGAGAAATTCGGTAAAAATCCATTCTCCTTGCAAAGTGGTAAGAAATAAGGGGTGCCTCCTGCGAAGAGGGTCGATACGCGGTAAACGGGATAGCCGGGACTGGGGACCAAGACAATATCCCCCGGGTTGACAAAAGCCAAGGGGATGTGGGCAATTCCCTCTTTAGAGCCGATCAGGGAGAGAACCTCTGTCTGCGGGTTAAGTTTGATGCCAAACCTCCTTCCGTACCATTCGGCGACCGCAGTTCTAAATTCAATCATTCCCTCGTAGGAAGGATACCGGTGGTTTTTGGGATTCTCCGCTGCGATCTTCAATCGTTCGATAATCGGTTTGGGAGTTGGGAGGTCCGGATCTCCGATTCCCAGGTCGATGATATCCATTCCCTTTTTCCTCATCTCCTCTTTTTTCTTGTCTATTTCTGCGAAGAGGTAAGGGGGGATCTGATCAATTCTTTTTGCCATCTCGATTCGCATCCTTTTCTCTTTCTCTCTCTGTAATTTCAGCTGAATAACGGGCAGGTGTCACGCTTGCGCGCCGAAGCGCTACAGCGCGCAGGCCCCGAACCTAACATGGTCCAAGGCCTGACCGGTCACGTTTTCTATTTTCATCTTAAGGACTTTCCGTTCGAAATTCAAGATAAAAGATGCTCTCTGAAGAGCCTCCTTACCCTGATGAGTCCAAACAAAAAGTGATTTTTGTATTGACATCCTAAGTCCTTCCCATCATAATAGTGAAGCTTTTGATGCCTTTCCGTATGAAGAAAACAATCTTTCTAAAATGGATCACGGTGCCCATCGTCCTGTCCTTTCTTTTGGGATGTGGTGGAAAAGGGAAAGAGGTCAGGAAAATTGAGGGAGACCCTGAAATCCTGTATAAGCAGGCGTTGGCTCAATTCAACAAGAAAGACTATTCCGACGCCTTGAAGAAATTCGAAGAATTGAAGTCGAGTTTTCCCGACAGCCCTCCCTATACCCATTGGGCGGAGCTGAAGGTGGGCGATTGTCATTTTTTGAAGGAGGATTATGTAGAGGCGATCGCGGCTTATGAGGAGTTTAAGAAGACCCATCCCAGCCATGAAGAGATCCCGTATGTTCAGTTTCAGATCGGGATGTCTTATTTCAATCAGATGCGCACCCTTGATCGGGATCAGACTCCTACGAAGAAGGCTCTCTCCAGTTTTGAATATCTCGTCGCCAACTATCCTCCCAGTCTTTTCACCGAGAAGGCCAAGGAAAAGATCGGCGTCTGCAAAAAAAGGTTGGCCGACCATGAATTCTATATCGGTGTCTTCTATTACAATCAGGAAAGATACCGAGCAGCCGCTTCGCGGTTCGAAGGGTTATTAGAGAAATTTCCAAAAGACCCCGATCAAGACAAGACGCTTTACCTCTTAGGCAGAAGTTATCTTGAATTCGACCAATGGGAGAAGGCTGAAGCAGCCTTTCGGAAAATTGTCACTGAATTTCCAAAAAGCCTCCACCATGCGGAAGCCGAGGCCATTCTTGAGAAAGGTGTGAAGGAAAGTAAGGTCCTTCTTCATAATAAGACCAATAAGACCAAAAAGACCAAAACCAAAGAGCCCGGGAAGGAAAATGAGGGCGCTGGAATGGAACTCGACAGGGTCGCTTTGGTCAAATTCGAAGAGGAAGGGAGACAGCCTGTTTCCTTGAAGGAGGAGAAAAAGGCTGAGTTGAGAAAGGAAGAGGAGAGGTTGACTCCGCCTCCTCCCGCAAGCAAGTCGGTTAACAAAACTCCTCCTAAAAAAGAAACCAAGAAACCTCCTCTGCCCGTGGCGATCCGACCGGTTCAAGAGGATCGAGCCCAAGCCGTCCCTCCCTCTATAGAGGCGAAGAAGCCTGCTCTCCCTGCGGTGGTCGAACCCGTTCAAGAGGATCAAATCCAAGCCCCTCTCCTCTCTATAGAGGCCAAGAAACCTGGTTTACCCGTGGCGATCGAGCCGATTCAAGAGGATCGAACCCAGGTCATTCCTCCCTCGACGGAAGCGAAGAAGACAGAACCCGTCCCGACACGAGAGGCGGCGAAGGAAGATCGAATACCTCCTTCTCCCTCTTCCCCTGAAGTGGCATCTAAGGTAGAGGTGAAACCCATTGAGGAAAAACGGATCAGTGCCTTACCGAGCTCCACGACAGCTTCTAAGGAGAAGGAAAAGGCCAAGCAAGGGACTCCTCCTGAGGATAAGGAAAGCAAGGTTGTGGACAAGAGCCAGCCCATCGACATCACCTCCGACAAGGTGGAGGCCTTCTGGAAGGAGAATCTGATCATCTTCAGAGGAAATGTCATTGCCCGACAGAAGGACATGGTGATCTATGCTGATTCTTTGGAGGCCGTGACCATTGAAGAGGGGAAGGGGATCGACCGGGTGACTGCCGGGGGAAATGTGAAGATCCAACAGGGGCTTCGAGTTGCCAATTGTCAGAAGGCGATTTTTTACAACATTGACCAAAAAGTGGTTTTGACAGGCGACCCGAAAGTTTCGGAAGGGGAAAATATCGTTTCAGGGGATGAGATCATTGTTGATATCGATAAGAATCGTGTCGAGGTAAAAGGAGGATCGAGTGGACGAGGAAAGGCGACGATTCAGCCCGGAGAATTCGAAAAGCTGAAATGAGAAGAAGTTCCCTCTTTTTTGTCCTCTTTTTTCTTTTCGTCTTAGCCTGCCAGGTTTCCGAAGAAGAAAGAATCGATCACATTTTGAATCGAAGACAAGAGGCCCTACAGAAAAAAGACCTCTCCCTTTACCTCTCCAGTATCTCCAAAGCCTATCAAGATAAGGAGGAGGACTTCAACCGGCTCCAAAAGCGGATCAAGGGATATTTCGAAACCTTCGATCGAATCTCCTACTCCTGTTGGGACCGATCCTTCCAAATCGATGGGAAAAGCGCAACCGTCACCCAGCAATTCTATCTGGAGGCAGAAAAGGCAGAAAAGAAAAATCACTATTCCGGTAAAGAAGTCCTTTTTTTGAAGAAAGAGGGGAAGGAATGGAAGATCATTAAGGGGCTGTAACTAAGATGGGAGAAAGAGACTCGGGAATTTGACAACCCGGGAAAAAGTGAATAGAATAAAATAGTTGCAGTTATTCGGATCTGAGCATGTTTGAAAATCTTTCAACCAAGTTAGATTCCATTTTTAAGAAACTGAGGGGCCACGGAAAGCTGACGGATCAAAATATCCAAGAGGCCCTAAAAGAGGTGAGGATTGCCCTCTTGGAGGCCGATGTCAATTTCAAGGTCGTGAAGGATTTTATTCAGCAAGTCGAGGCAAGGGCGGTTGGCCAGGAAGTGATGGATAGCCTTACTCCCGCCCAGCAGTTGATCAAAATTGTGAAGGAAGAGATGACCTCCCTGATGGGCGGTGAAGAGCAGAAGATTCATCTTTCGGGAAGTCCTCCTGTTCCGATCATGCTGGTAGGTCTCCACGGATGCGGAAAAACGACTACGGCGGGTAAACTGGCGCGGTATTTTCAGGAAAAAAAGAAGCGACCTTACCTGGTCCCCGCTGATGTCTACCGACCCGCAGCGATTGAGCAATTGCAGAGATTAGGGGAGGAATTGAAAGTGAATTTCTATCGTCCCGAGGCCTCCCAAACGCCCATGGAGATCTGTTCAAAAGCGAGGGATTTCGCGCTGAAGGGGGGCTACGATGTGATGCTCATCGATACTGCCGGAAGGCTTCATATCGATGAGGCGTTGATGCTGGAACTCCGGGAGATCAAAATTCAGATCAAGCCCAACGAGGTGCTCCTGGTGGCCGATGCCATGACCGGCCAGGATGCGGTCAATATTGCGAAAAATTTCAATGACCGGCTGGGGATTGACGGAGTGATCCTCACCAAGATGGATGGGGACGCACGGGGAGGAGCCGCCCTTTCCATTAGATCGGTGACACAGAAACCCATTAAATTTATCGGGGTCGGAGAGAAATTGGATGCCCTCGAAGCCTTCCATCCCGACCGGATGGCTTCACGAATACTGGGGATGGGGGATGTCCTCACGCTGATTGAGAAGGCAGAAACCGCCTTCGATGAAAAGAAGGCGAAGGAGTTGGAGAAGAAGATCCGGAAAGATTCCTTTACCCTGGAGGATTTCCGGGACCAAATTCAACAAGTTCGAAAAATGGGGTCGTTGGAATCGATCTTGGGAATGATCCCGGGATTACCCAAAAAGATGAAGGGGATGGGAGGCCTTGATTTCGATGAGAAAGAATTGGTGAAGGTGGAGGCCATCGTCAATTCCATGACGCCGAAAGAACGGGTCAATTATCAGATCGTCAATGGAAGCCGGAGATTGAGGATCGCTCGAGGAAGCGGAACGAGCGTTCAAGATGTCAACCGGCTGCTTAAACGATATGCCCAGGCTCGAAAGATGATGAAGCAATTTACTAAAATGGGAGAAAAAGGATTCGGAAGAGGAAGAGCACCGTTCTTTTCGTAATCGCATAGCGCATGGCGCATAGGGCATAGCGTCTTCGATTCAGTTTCGATTAAGAGTTTCGCTATGCGCATTGCTCTATGCTCTCTGCGATTCTTCAACAGAAGGAGGTGGTAGAAAGCGATATGGCTGCATCGATGAGATTGATGAGGTTTGGTGGGAAGAAAAGCCCCTATTACCGAATTGTCGTTTCGGATCGGCGTTTTGCCAGGGCCGGCAAATTCATTGACCAGGTGGGAACCTATGATCCCAAGAAAAATCCAGCGGAGGTTCGGTTCAAGGAAGAAAAGACGATCCAGTGGCTGAGAAAGGGAGCTCAGCCTACCCCGACCGTTCGTCAACTGTTGATACGATCCGGAATCTCAAAGAAGCCCGCGGAAGGGAAGACTGAATAAGCCGCCTTCTTCCAAACCCTTGCTGATCACGAACCTTTCAAGGACTGCGAAATGTGGAGGTGGGGTTATGAACGCAAAGGAGCTCGTTGAGTACATCGCCAAGGCGTTGGTGGATTATCCAGATCAGGTCAAGGTCTCTGAAGTCGAAGGTGAAAGAACTTCCGTCATTGAACTCTCCGTGGCCAAGGAGGATTTGGGGAAGGTGATCGGAAAGCAGGGAAGGACGGCCAGGGCCCTCCGGGTCATCTTGGGAGCGGTCTCGGCGAATTTGGGGAAGCGTTCTGTGTTAGAGATCATCGAATAATAGTCTATGGAGAAAAATCTTTTCCCCATCGGCAGGGTGACGAAAGCCCACGGGGTCAAGGGGAAAGTGAAGGTTGACTATTTTGGAGAAGACCTCCACTGCCCTTCTTTCTATCGTGAGATCTTCATCGAGGACGAAAAGGGCAACCCTGAGTCTTACGAAGTCTTGGAGGCAGTTCCCCAACCACCGCGTCTTATCCTCCAATTAAAAGGGATTGAAAAGGTCGAGGAGACAAAGCCTTTGATAGGGAAGGAGATACTCGTTGAGAAAGACGCGTTTCTCAAATTGGGAGAAGGAGAATATTATTGGATCGATATCTTGGGAATGAAGGTCGAGACCCGGGAGGGCAAAGGGATTGGAAAAGTCAAGGAGATCTTTCCGACCGGAGCCAATGACGTCTACGTTGTCGAAGGGAAAAGAGGAGAAATCTTGTTGCCGGCGACCGAGGAGGTGATCCAGAGTATAGATCTTGAAAGAGGAGTGATGAAAGTCATCCGGAAGGAGGGCTTGTGGGAGGATGAAGATGAGGTTTGATATTCTTACCCTCTTTCCTAGGATGTTCTCGTCCCCTCTGGAGGAAAGCATCTTAGGCAAGGCCGCTGAGAAAGGGCTCATCCAGGTCCAAACGATCAACATCCGGGATTTCTCACTGGATAAACATCAGGTGGTGGACGACACTCCGTATGGGGGAGGCCAGGGGATGGTGATGAAAGTGGAGCCCATTGCCCGGGCCATCGAATCGGTCAAGTCTAAAAATCCATCTGCGTGGACAGTTTACTTGACTCCCCAGGGGAACCCCTTCAACCAGGATTTGGCTCGCAGGCTTTCCACTCAGCCCCATCTCATCCTTCTCTGCGGCCGATATGAGGGCGTGGATGAGAGGGCCAGAAAGCTCTTTATCGATGAAGAGATTTCAATTGGGGACTATGTCTTGACAGGGGGGGAATTGGCAGCCATGGTCCTCATCGACGCCGTCTCAAGGTTCATTCCCGGGGTTTTGGGATCTGATCGCTCCGCCGAGGAGGATTCCTTCTTCGACTCTCTCTTAGAATATCCCCAGTATACGCGGCCATCTGATTTCAGGGGGAGTTGCGTTCCAGAGGTCCTCCTTTCCGGGAATCATTCAGCCATTTCTCTGTGGAGGAGAAAAGAAGCACTGAGGCGAACGTCGTTGAGGCGGCCGGATCTGTTAGCCAAGGCCAATCTCTCCGAGGAGGACCGGGGACTCTTAAAAGAGATTCGCAAAAATGATTCAAAGAGTGATTGCCAATAATAGATTGCGCCCTGAACCATGTGCGGTTCAGGGCTGCCGTGCACCCGACGTGGTGCACGGCGGATTGCGGAATGCGGATATCCCCCTCTCCCCTGGCGGGAGAGGGCGAGGGTGAGGGGGAACGGAAGTCCCTGGCCGAAGATATATCGAAGCGGGAATGAGTGCTGGCATGGGGTCTAATCTCTATATAGGGTTGGTTCACTATCCGATCTATGACAAGAAAAAAGAGGTAGTCGCTACAGCCCTTACCAATTTCGATATTCACGACATTGCACGGTGTGCGAAGACGTTTGGAATAGGAGGTTTCTTCATTATCACTCCCTTGGCGAGCCAGGTTGAGTTAGCAGAGAGGATCATTCGCCATTGGGTGGTGGGCATCGGATCAATTTATAATCCAACGAGAAAGGAATCTCTGTCTCTTGTCCGGGTCTCACGGAGCATTGACGAAGCCGAGCAAGAGATTTCCGATCTCTGGAAGACAAAAGCCCAGAGGGTTGCCACAGGAGCCTCCCCCCATCCGAAAAGTATAGATTTTGGATTCTTAAAGAAGTTATTGAAAGATGAGAGCACCCCGTTTATTATTCTTTTTGGAACGGGATGGGGTTTAACTCAGGAAGTGAAGGACGGTTCCGATTACGTGCTGGCGCCGATTGAAGGAAGAGGCTATAATCACCTTTCCGTTCGGTCCGCCGTAGCGATTATCTTGGATCGATTATTAGGGGATCGTTCGTGATCGCGGGTTCCCCTCACCCCGCCCTCTCCCC
>DBZJ01000091.1:0-686 GCA_002311635.1 Syntrophaceae bacterium UBA1163 | reverse complement strand
AGAGGGGAGGGTGAGGGGGCATTCCGAAACTGATTAGAAAGGAAGAAGAAGATGAATCCGATGGAATTGGTTGAGAGGGAGCAGCTCAGGACGGATCTTCCTGATTTCAGGGTGGGAGATACGATAAGGGTCCATGTGAAGATCGTAGAGGGAGAGAAGGAAAGAATACAGCCCTTCGAAGGAGTGGTCATTCGTAAGAAAAGAGGAGGGATTCGATCCACCTTCACTGTGAGGAAAATCTCCTACGGGATCGGCGTCGAGAGAGTTTTCCCCCTCCATTCACCCCGTCTCGACCGGATCGATGTGATCAGCCATGGAAAGGTGAGACGGGCTAAACTCTTCTATCTTCGAGGCCTGAGAGGGAAGGCAGCGCGTATTCGGGGCGAAAAGAAACAGGTCGCCTAACAATCAGGATGCAGAAAGCAGCATGCAGTAAGCAGCGAAGGATCGAATTTTTTTCTGCTTACCGCCAACTGCCTTCTACTTAGTTTCATTGTTTATGCTATTTCCATCCCTTCCACTCCAGCCCATGGATTATTTCGAAAAGATGTACTATCGCCGGGGCTACCAAAAGATTGCCGGTGTGGATGAGGTGGGAAGAGGGCCCTTAGCCGGGCCGGTGGTCGCAGCAGCTGTTATTCTGCCTAAGGATGGGATAGGCCCCCAACTCTTCGACTCCAAACAAA
>DBZJ01000197.1 GCA_002311635.1 Syntrophaceae bacterium UBA1163 | reverse complement strand
GAAAACTATCCCAAAGTCATCATCGCGGCCATACAGGGTGGCGCTTACGGTGGCGGTCTGGAATTGGCCTGCTGCTGCCACCTCAGAATCATGGCCGAAGAAGCAACCCTGGGATTACCTGAAGTTAAACTCGGTCTTAACCCCGGCTGGGGCGGAACCCAGCGCCTCCCCCGCTTTATCGGCAAAACCAAAGCTCTCGAACTCATGCTAACGGGTGATTTTATGCCAGCGAAGGATGCTTTAACCCTCGGTCTTTTGAACAAAGTAGTTCCTGCGGCTCAGGTGCTTGAAGAAGCCAAGAAACTGGCCAAGAAACTGGCGGCCGGAGCTCCTGTTGCACAGCGCGAGATTATGAAGGCGGTAAGGCTTGGTCTGGAATCTAACATCCGTGACGGTGTTACGAAAATCGAGAGAGCTGCAACGCAGGCATTGACCTTCACTGAAGACTTCAAAGAAGGTTCCAGGGCCTTCCTGGAAAAAAGAAAACCCAATTTCAAAGGTCGTTAATATTTGGATAGTGCATCTCTATCCTTTAAAAAAGAACAGCGGTTAAGGCGGTTAGGTTTACACTTGTGAAGATTGAATTGATTGTTCCGGCAGTTGAAGAGAATGCTCGCGTCCCTAACCTTGCCCTTCCTATCCTGGCCGGTTTTTCCCCAGCCGATGCACAAATTTCTTTCACTGACGACCTTTTAACTCCAATCCATCTGGACAAGGATCTAAAGGAGGTCGACCTGGTCGGCATCACGGTTCTAACTAAAACAGCCGTGAGGGCTTATTCCATCGCCGATGCTTATCAGAGAAAGGGAATACCCGTCGTCCTTGGCGGAATCCATCCTACCGCCATTCCAAAGGAAGCCAAAGAACATGCCGACTCCGTCGTCCTCGGAGAGGCTGAAGAAGTCTGGCCTCATCTGGTCGAAGATGCGAGGACGGGAAATCTCAAGCCCTTTTACCGGCAGGAAGGTCACACAGATCTGTCGAGAATTCCAAGCCCCCGCCGAGAAATTCTCCCCAAGAGGGGGTATCTTCCTCTGGATGTGGTTCAGGTGTCACGGGGATGTCCTTTTCGGTGTGAATTCTGTACCGTTCAAAACTTTTTTGGAGAAGCTCATCGGCTCAGACCCATCTCCGAGGTTGTTGAGGAGGTCCGCTGCCTCCCTCATCGCTGGATAATGTTTAACGATGACAACATTATCGGGAACCCTTCTTACTCAAAAGAGCTGCTCAAGGCGCTGGTCCCTCTTAAAAAGAAATGGTTCGGCCAGGCTTCCTTATCCGGGTTGAGGAAGGTCGAAAACGTGGAATTGCTGGCCAAGAGCGGGTGTATCAGTCTCTTCATCGGCTTCGAATCTCTTTCCAAGAGGAACCTCGTGACGGCCCAAAAACCTCAGAATGATCCGTCGGAGTACCGTGAAATCATCGAGTCTCTGCATCGATTTGGAATTGCCATCTGCGGGGCTTTCATCTTTGGTTTTGACGAGGATGACCCTTCCGTATTTGAAGAGACGGTTTCTTTCGCCGTCCAAACCAAACTTTTCTCTGCGGTTTTTATGATTCTCACTCCTTACCCGGAAACGATTTTTTACCATAGAGTAAAAAATGAGGGACGTTTGGCCCAGGACCACTGGTGGTTGCTGGAAAAACCGGAAGATTCCGCCCCCCATTTCCTCCCGATGAAGATGAGCGCCGAGGCCCTCCGGGAGGGTTGGAAAAAGGCCTGGAAGGAGTTTTATTCTTACCCTTCCATCTGGAGACGATTTCACTGGGAATATTCACCGACGTTGATCAACCGGATCGGCTATTTTCCTTTTCAGGCGATGCAGCACCGGTTTACAAAAAAGAAGATCCTCGGGGGCAGGCGAAGATATCGGGGATGAGGCAATGTCAAATGTCCCCATCCCCCTCCTGACCTCCCCTTGAAGGGGGAGGGGCAGGGTGGGGGTGGGTTAGGACAAGACAGGTTTATTCTGAAGCGCGGTAACCACAATCTTTCTGGGGGCATCGCTTGGTGACCCCACCTTTTCCATGTTTCTCCAGCAGGAAGGGAAAGCCGCACTGAGGGCATTTCTCAGGAACGGGCTTATCCCATAACGCATAGGTACAATTGGGGTAGTTGGAACAGCCGTAAAAAGTTCTTCCCTTGCGGGTCTTTCTTTCGACAATCAGTCCATTACACCCCTCCTGTGGACACCGGACGCCCGTATCCAGGGACCGGGTGAATTTGCACTTCGGGTAGTTGGAACAGGCCAAAAATCTTCCGAACCGTCCATTCTTGACGACCATCGCGCTTCCGCATTTCTCACACTTCGCATCGGTCTCCACTTGATTCTCTCCGTTCCCTTCTACTTCTCTCGTATAGGTACACTTAGGATAAGTTGAACAGGCCAGGAAATAGCCTCTCTTCCCCCAGCGCTTCACCATCTCTGAACCACATCGTTCACAGACGATATCCGTAGGGATGAGCTCTCTCTTCACATCCCGCATCGAGATTTTGGCCATCGCCAGGTCCTTCTCGAAAGGAAGATAGAACTCTTTCAGCGCCTCCACCCAGTCCTTCCCACCCTCTTCGATCTGATCCAGATTTTCTTCCATCTGGGCGGTGAATTCGACGTCAAAAATGTCGGGAAAATTGACGACGAGGAGGTCATTCACCAGGCACCCCAATTCCGTGGGGGAGAATTTCCCTTTTTCTAAACGAACATACTCCTTTTCTTTGATGGTAGCCAAAATGGCGGCATACGTCGAAGGTCTTCCGATGCCCTTCTCTTCCAACTCCTTGATCAACGTCGCCTCGGAGAATCGGTAAGGCGGTTGGGTAAAATGTTGTCTGGGTGTCAGGGCTAATAGCTCCAGGGCTTCGCCTTCCGTGAGCGGCGGGAGTTTCTTTTCGCCGTTGCCGTTCTCCTGGTTGTCCTCTCCCTCCACGTAGAGGATCATGAAACCCTGGAAAACGGGAACCGTGCCGACAGCCGTAAACACGGCATCATTCGCTTTGATCTCGACGGTCGTCTGGAGAAAGTCTGCGGAAGGCATCTGAGAGGCCACGAACCGGTCCCAGATCAACTTATACAGAGCCCATTGATCTTTGTCCAGGTGAGGCTTCACCTTCTCGGGCTCCATTTCAATCGAGGTGGGCCGGATCGCCTCATGGGCCTCCTGGGCTCCCCTCCGGCTTTTATAGACATTCGGTTTGGAAGGAAGATAAGCATCCCCGAACCGCTCTTTGATCCATCCCCTGACCTGTTGAACGGCTTCCGTAGATACCCTCACCGAGTCGGTCCTCATATAAGTAATCAACGCAACGGTCCCGAGTGGACCGAGGTCCACACCTTCGTATAACTTCTGGGCAATCCACATCGTCTTCTTGGCGGGGAAAGAGAGCTTTCGATACGCTTCTTGCTGGAGACGGCTGGTAATGAAAGGAGGAAACGGATGGCGTTGTTTTTCTTGCTGAACAATCTTTGAAACAGAATAAGGGACGCTCTCCAAAGTCTTCCGAATGGCCAGGGTTTCAGCCTCGTTGGCCATCTTTACCTTCTTCCCTTTCCATTTTGTCAGTTTCGCGTCGAAGGAAACCGCGGAATCCTTACCCTTCACCGTTGCGGTAAGGCTCCAATATTCTTGGGAGACGAAATCCTGGATCTCCCTTTCCCTCTCACAGACCATTCGAACAGCAACGGATTGAACCCGACCCGCACTCAGACCTCTGCGGACTTTCTCCCAAAGGATCGGGCTCACCTGATAGCCAACCAAGCGATCCAAGATTCGCCTCGCCTGCTGGGCTTCGTACTTGGACTGTTGTAGCTTCCCGGGGTGACGAATGGCATCCAACACAGCCTTTTGGGTTATTTCATTGAAGAGAACCCGGTAGATATTCTTGTCCCCGTTTCCAATCTCTTCGGCAATGTGCCAGGCAATGGCCTCCCCCTCGCGATCCGGGTCCGGACCGAGGTAAATATTCTTCACGTCCTTGCTGGCCTTCTTCAACTCCCGAATGATCTTTCCTTTCCCGGAGATGGTGACATACTGGGGTTGAAAATCTTTTTGAAGATCCACTCCCAGCTCGCCCTCCGGCAGGTCTTTAATATGCCCCACGGAAGCCTTAATGACGTAGTCTGCCCCCAAAAACTTTTGAAGGGTCTTTACCTTTGCTGGAGATTCTACAACAAGCAAACCCTTTGACATCGAATTGCCAGCCCTTTCTTCCAAATCGTTTATTCTAATTTAATAACTGATAATTTTCTTTTTTTCACATCTTCTTAGTGAAACATTTGCCAGGCCACTGGGAGATCAATCCTTTTAGCTCCAAATTCAGAAGGAGACTGGAGACGCTTCCCGGATCCAATCGGCTCTCCCGTATGATGGCATCGATATGCAAGGGGGTCTCGCTTAAGAGCCCGCAAAGAATCTTCTCCGCTTCCGTGAGGCTGGGGACCGCTGTCTCTGCCTTCGGGACTGTCTCCCCTTCCCTTCTCCATTGGGGCAAAATTTCTTCAAGAATGTCTTCACTGGACTCTACCAGCTTTGCCCCTTCTTTGATCAACTGATTCGTTCCACGACTGCCCTCGGCTCCAACATTTCCCGGAACGGCGAAGACGTCTCTCCCCTGCTCCAGCGCATAGCCCGCCGTGATCAAGGAGCCGCTCTCCGCGCTGGCCTGGACGATCACCACGCCCATGCAGAGACCG
This sequence comes from Syntrophaceae bacterium UBA1163, assembly GCA_002311635.1. Taxonomy (GTDB): domain Bacteria; phylum Desulfobacterota; class BSN033; order BSN033; family UBA1163; genus UBA1163. The sequence continues at coordinate 29,565 of DBZJ01000197.1, read as the reverse complement.
CTGATGATCCGATTCCTTCTCGGAAAATGCCCCGCTTCGGGAGGAGACCCCATTGGAAATTCGGAAAGGACAGCTCCCCGTTCGATGATTTGACGGAAGAGATTTCGGTTCTCGGAAGGATAGATCACATCGACACCGCAACCGAGAACCGCGATCGTTCTCCCCCCTCCTTGGAGCGCTCCTTTGTGGGCCACCGAATCGATGCCCCTTGCCATTCCGCTGACAACCGTCACTCCATGGCGGGCAAGATCTTCTCCTATCCTTTCCGTGATCTCCCTCCCATAAGCAGACGTTTTTCGGCTCCCGACAATGGCAACGGCCAACGCGTCCTCTTTTTTCAATTCTCCCCTGAGATAAAGCAGCGCAGGAGGATCGTAAATATCCTTCAAACGCTTCGGATAATCGTCGTCTCTCGAAATGACAACCTTTCCTCCCGTCTTCTCCAATAAAGACAATTCTCTTTTTACGGCTTTTTCCGATGGCCCTTTTCGAATGACACCAGCCCCCTTTTCCCCCAACCCCTCAATTTTTAATAATTCTTTCAGCGGAGCGCGGAAGACAGCTTCTGGAGTCCCGAATCGATCCAGGAGCCGTTTGATGAGAATGCTCCCCACCCCGGGGGTGAGGCTTAAGGCCAACCAGTAGAAAATATCTTCGGCCATAAAGACCCTCGGATGAGAGAATGCCTTGCCGGCTTGAGCTGGATCCGGAGATGGAGCCGCACGGGAAAACCCGTGATATCTCGGTGATGAGATACCCGCCTTTGCCACCGGCCGCTGAAGAGCTTCGGCGGATCCGCAGGAAGCCTCTGCCGTGGCATTTACATCGCCACCTGCGAAGTCGGATAAAAAAAGGCTTGGGAGATGGAAGAAGATCTCCGAAGCCCACATGAAAATTCCGGTCGACACATCCCAAATAGAGGCTACTTATCCGGTGATGGGTGCTCGGACTTTGGTTACAACGATAACGAGTTGACGCGTCTGTGTTATTTCTCTACGACACCTTCCATTTTTTCTTTTGAATAGGGTTGGATATAATCCCCTGCCAGAATGGCGTCAAAGGATTCTATGACTTTGGCCGTAAAGAAACTGCCATATTGGTCAATGAGTTGAATATTTCCTATGATGTTATACTTTCTTCCAATCCGTTTTTCGGTAACGGGATGTTTTATCTCATCCGCGGCACGGAAGACCGTATATTTATCCCCGATCGAGATAGGTTCTGAGGTTCTAAAGGTCAGGTAAATGATATCTCCTGCCGACATAAGGTTCTTGCCTTCCTTGCTCTCCAAAACAATCCCGATTCCCCGATACTCAATGTCGCTCATAAACCCCGCGGACCGAATTTCCCGGAAGTAAACGCGTTTTTTCTCCGCCTTGACAGGTTTCTCCTCCGGAATAGCTTCTTCTTCCTCCTCAGCAGCTTCTTCTTCCAATGGGAGGGGCTTCAACTCCGGCGGAGCAGGCTTTTGCTCTGCAACTGTTTCTGGTTTCTTTTCTACCGGGGCGGGCTCTGGCTTCTTGACTTCTTGCTCTTTCTTGATCTCTTGCTCTTTCACCGCCTCTTTGGGCTTCTCCTCGACCACGTTCTTGGATTCCTCCTGGGCTGCCCCTTTCTTTGCCGACTCCGCGGTCAGTTGGATTGGGTTTCCTGGGTAGATCCAATGAGGGTTGGTAATATAAGGATTTCTCTCCCACAATTTTGGCCAAAGAAATGGGTCTTTGAGAAATTTGGCGGAGATATCCCAGAGCGTATCTCCTTTCTTGATGGTATATACACCTTCCGTTTCTTTTTTCTCCTGTGTCAATCCTGAAAGAACAAAACAGAAGGAAAGCACCAAAATCATGGCGAAAAAGAAAGCAAAGAATTTTCTCATAAATACCTCCTCTTTTTTCAAAACGGTTTTATAAGATTGATAAAAACGAAATTTAGTTAGAAATTAGCCCCTTAACGTTATTTTGTCAAGGAAAATATCGAAGCAATATCTATACCAAACCTCGCACTATTCTTTTTAATTATCGAAAAACATTAGACATTTTTTGAAATTGAAAAAAGTATTCATTTGCCCCGCTGTCGTGAGGTGGATAATTTTTGTGCAGCTTTCTTATATTTTTGAACACATTTTAACCCCGGGAAAAAGCTCCATTGACAGACAAAGTCTCCCCGTGGTAAAAAAACGTTACGCTTCGGTCTCGCTTGTTGACCTATGGATCTCTTCCCTACAACCGATGAAACATTGGATACCTTCTTGAATGGAAAGCTCCAAATTCTTCAGAAGAAAAAGGGGTATCGATTCTCTCTCGATGCCATTCTTCTCAGCCAATTCGTTAGAATTCGTAAGAATGAAAGAGTCATCGATCTGGGTACGGGCTGCGGAATCCTGCCGCTGTTATTATCATATGGCACAAAAGCCCACTCTTTTGTGGGCATTGAAATTCAAAAGGGGTTGGCCGAGTGCGCCCGAAAAAATGTGGTCTTGAATCATCTTGACGGCCGGATATCGATTCTCAGGCAGGATTTCAGAAAGTTAAAAGGGACCTTCCCGCCAAGCTCTTTCGATGTCGTTCTTTCGAACCCACCCTACCGGAGCTATCGGTCCGGGAGAATCAACCCTTCGGTTGAAAAGGCGGTCGCACGCCACGAGATCAAAGGAACGCTGGAAGACCTGATCGCCGTAGCCTCCTACCTTCTTCCCACAAAGGGAAGGTGCTACCTGATTTTCCCGGCTTTGAGAACCGCCGATCTATTCGTCGCCCTGAGAGAGGGGAAGTTAGAGCCAAAGCGATTGCAGTTCGTTCATCCCCGTATCGAAGAAGAAGCAAAATTCATCCTCACCGAATCCGTTAAAACCAGCGGTGTCGAATTAAAGATCATGAATCCCCTAATCCTTCACGAGTCTGACAGTGGGGAAACCTTAACCTTCGATCAGGAAGATAAAACACTTTGACAATGTCCTCTGGATAGGATAATAATTTTTAATATGAGCGGATTGATCACGATGCCTCCCCTTTTTGAAGACAAGATCTCTCCTCTAGAGGAAGGATCCCTCGACTGGATGGATGAGGACTTAAAAAAAGTGGATCAAGAGTTTCAAAAGAACTTAAGGTCCGATGTCCCAATGATCTCTGCTATCGGAGAACATCTCCTTCAGAGCGGCGGCAAACGATTTCGAGCAAAGCTTTTATTGCTTTCAGCGAGGTTGTCCGGGTATTCTGGAGAAAGTCATATCTCCATGGCAAGCCTGATCGAATTTATTCACACCGCGACCCTGCTCCACGACGATGTCGTGGACAACGCCAGGTTGCGGCGAGGTGTTGAATCCGCCAACGCCAAATGGGGTAATGAGGTATGTGTCCTCGTCGGCGATTTCCTTTTCACGAAGTGTTTCACTCGGATGGTGGAAAGCGGCAATTGGAAGATTCTTCATGCCATTTCCCGAGCGACGACCATTATTGCCGAAGGAGAACTGGAGGAGTTGATCAGAACCAAAGACCTCTCCCTGACCGAGGAGAGCTATCTCTCGATCATCGCCCGCAAAACCGCCCATCTCATTTCAGCGGCCACGCAAATCGGTGCTATCCTTGGAGATGTCTCGGAAGAAAAAGAGGATGCCCTGGCGAAGTTTGGGATGGATGTGGGAATTGCATTTCAATTGATTGATGACAATCTCGATTATACTTCCAACGAAGAGGAATTTGGGAAGAGGATCGGCATTGATCTCCACGATGGTAAGATCACCCTCCCGCTGATTTTCACCCTTCGTCATTGCAATCAGGAGGAAAAAGCCCTTATTCAGCAGACGGTCGCGCTCATTCCCATTACCAAAGACGCCTTTTTCCGCGTGGTGGAGATTATCAAACGATATGGGGGGATTCAATATACCTGGGAAAAAGCGAAAGGGTATGTCGAAAGGGCGAAGAAGTATCTCAGTGCCTTTCCCGATTCAAAGGAGAAGGAAGCCCTTTGTATGCTTGCCAATTACGTATTGGAGAGGAGGCTATAAGAGGTTCTGAATCGCAGATCATAGATTGCAGATTTTGGATTTTGGGGTTATAAAAAAGTAAAACTAACCCAGAAAGCAAGGAGTGGAAAATGGCAAATGAGTCGAGTTTGGTTCACGTCGATGACAAGAGTTTTGCCTCTGAGGTGCTCAATGCGGATCTTCCGGTGTTGGTCGATTTTTGGGCCACCTGGTGCGGGCCCTGTCGTAGCATCAGTCCAGTTGTTGAGGAGTTAGCGAAAGAATTTCTGGGTAAGATCAAGGTGACCAAGCTCAATGTGGATGAAAGTCCTGCTACCCCGAGTCAATATGGGGTAAGGGGAATCCCTACCCTGATTCTCTTCAAAAGCGGAAAGATTCTCGATCAAATTGTCGGTGCGGTGCCGAAGGCGCGCTTGAAGGCTATGATTGAAAAAGCCTTATAGTGCGAACCAAGATCCAAATACCATTTCTGACATGAAACAATCCGTTCTCAGATCCCTCATCATCCTTAGCCTCTGTCTGGTATGGGGATTCCTTCTCCCCTGCTGTGCCAAGAAAGAAAAGGAGGGCGGCTTAGCCCCCGACTTCACCCTGAAGACCCTTGACGGTAAGGAGATCACCCTTTCCCAGCTTAAAGGCAAAGTTGTTCTTCTTGACTTTTGGGCCACTTGGTGTGGACCCTGCAAAAAATCCATCCCCCATCTCATTCAACTCTATAAGAACTATCGAGAAAGTGGATTTGAGTTGGTTGGAATGAACATTGATAAAGGCGATGGAGAGGTCGTTCGGCGCTTTGTCGCGTCCATGGATATCCCCTACCCCGTCGTGACCGCGCCAGAAGATGTGGTCAGGAGTTACCGAGTGACCGGCATCCCGGCAACTTTTCTCATCGATAAGGAAGGTAAGATTCGAGAAAGGATGGCCGGCTTTAATAGCGCCATTGCTCGTCAGTTAACTACCCAAGTGGCAAACCTCACCTCAGAAAAACCGTAAGTCCTTTCTTCGTCAGGAATATCCGAAATTCGAAACAATTCCACTCTCCCGGGTTTTTCGTGGCTGCTACCCTAACCCCCCTGTGTCCCCCCTTAATTTAAGGGGGAATCAGAGAGGGGTTACAGAATTTAAAATAATCCAACTAAGCGGGATTTTAGCTATTCGGATTTCGGGCTTCACCAAAAGGGATTTGGATCATTTCTTCTTAGATTCTTCCTTGAATCGGAGATATTCTTCAATGACCTTGGGCGGATCCAACCCGAGGGATTGGGCATAACTCTTTAAAAAACCCTTGAGATAAACCAGAGGCGGAAGTTTCTCAAAGGCTTCCTCTTCGATCCACTCCAAGGTCTTTGTACTGATCTTCATCTCCTTGGAGATGGTCTGGAGTTCAATTCCCATCCCTTGTCGGATCTGCTTCAATGTCTTCCCACGATAGGGCCGCTCCTCGGCATCGAACGAAAGGCCTGTAAAAGAAAGGGGGGGCTTTTCTTCTCCGGGAATCCCCTGGGCTTCAGAAGAGGTCTCTGTCGGCTGTCCCTCAGCCATCGGAGGCATTGGGAGATGCGACTGGTTATAATCTCTCCGCAAGGTCTCATCCATGAGAACCCGATAGGCCTCTTCAACGACCTCTTCTATTCCTTTCACCTCTTCTTCGGAAAAAAGAGAATAGACAGCCACGGAATCGGCATGAAAAGTCTCTCTGGCATGCTCATAAGCCCTCTGGATCTCTTTGGGCGTAGCGGTCGGACTGATCTCCAAGATCTCATAATAAGTCTGGTCTCTAATGTCCTTCATGCCCGTGCCCTTTAATCTCGGTTGGCCATGGAATGACTGTTGGCTAATTTGGAGGCGATCTCCATCACGCATTGGGCAGCCCTGGACCCGGAATTTTCCAAAACCAGAGGCCTCTTTCGTCGGATGGAACGACTCACCTCCTGATCGTAGACGACATAGCCCAAATAGTGGAGGTGGATGCCAAAATATTTGAGGCAGGCACTCCGAATTGAAAAACCAATCTCAATATCTTTCTTTGACCGGACTTGATTCAGAACCAGATTCGGGCGAAAGGTCTTTACTTCCTCGACAATCCTCTGGGCATCCTCCTCATCGATCTGCCTCACCGCTCTGATGAGGTCATGGGGGTTTTGAATTCCCATCTCATTCTTTCGATCCAAGGCGTCATCGATGAGGGCCTTAACAGACGAACAACAAACCGATTGTTTAAGCCTCCGGTAAAAAGCGCTTTTGAGAAACCGATACGTATTTTCGATCGAAGTGGGTTCAGGGGTGACCACCAAAATCCCTCCATCAGACATCAAGAAGAAGTCCAAAACGCTCAGCGAATTGCCCCCTCCCAGATCCACCAGGATCGTGTCGCTGTCCAGACTTTGGATCGAGCGGACCAGTTTGCGCTTCTGAACGCTCTTCGCGTCTACAGCATTCAGGAGGTCCTGTGCGCCGGTCAAGAGCTGAAGGTTGGGGACCGCTGTCGGAATGAGGACTTCCCGAAGATGGGAAACCCTCTTCTTGATGAAGTCAGAAAGGGAGAGGGCGGGGGGCGAAATCCCGAGAAAAGTATGGAGGTTTGCTCCTCCTAAATCGGCATCGATGAGGACAACCCGGACGCCCAGTTTGGACAGGCAGACACCCATGTTGGCGGTGATAAAGCTCTTCCCGCTTCCTCCCTTGCCACCCCCGATAGTCCAGATCATCTTCCGATGGATACTCTGATCCTGCTCCATTTTATAAAATCGTAATCCACGCCGTGAGAAAAATTACTTCCAGACTCCGTCGATCTTTGTATAGCAGCGACGGCACACCCCATTCACCGCATCATTCCGGGTCACTCGAAACCCTATCCGCTCAATCAATTTTCCGCCGCAGTGAGGGCAGAACGTATCTTCGCCTTCATCACCAGGGACGTTTCCACAGTAGACATACCGGAGTCCTGTCTTGATTCCAATCTCCCTCGCTCGATGAAGCGCCGAAGCAGTCGTCCTCGGGAGGTCCAGCATTTTATAGTTTGGATAGAAGGCAGAGATATGCCAGGGCACCTCCGGCCCCAAGGAGACGATGAATTGGGCAATCTCCTCGAACTCCTGATCGGAGTCATTCAGGGTGGGAATGACCAGGGTGGTGATTTCCACCCAGATTCCCATTTGTCTCATCTGTTTTAGATTCTCCAGAACCGGTTTCAATGTCGCCCCGCAGATTCCTTTATAAAATTTCTCTTTGAAACTCTTCAGGTCCACATTGGCTGCGTCCAAATAGGGTTGTATCGTCTGGAGGGCTTCCCCGGTCATGTAGCCATTGGTGACGAAGACATTCTTAATTCCTTCCTGACGGGCCTGTCGAGCGGCGTCATAAGCATATTCGAAATAAACGGTCGGCTCCGTGTAAGTATAGGAGATGGATCGGCACTGGTATTGCTTCGCTAACGAAACAATTTTAGAGGGAGAGACCTCCGACCCTTCGATCCGGCCCTCCCGATCCCTCGGCATCTGAGAGATCTCATGATTTTGACATTGGAGGCATCTGAAATTGCATCCCACGGCAGCGACGGAGAAAGAGCTCGATCCGGGAAAGACGTGAAAGAGCGGCTTCTTCTCGATGGGGTCCACATTCAGCGAAATCGCACGACCGTAGACGAGGCTGTAAAGCTTGCCTTCCCGGTTCTCCCGCACTCCACAAACTCCCCTTTTGGAAGGGGAGATGACGCATCGATGGCTACAAAGGGAGCATTGCACCTTCCCATCCTCTAAAGGACTGTAAAGCATGGCCTCCTTCATATTCTCTTTCCTATTTCCGAAGGGGACATGTCCTGATTGAAATACGGGCAGTACCTAAAGATCGTAATGAGGAAGTTGCTCAAGAACATATTCTCGTATGGCCTGCGGCCTGGGGAGGTCCCAAAGGATGTCAATTTTCCTTCCTTAATTTCCTTAGGGTCTACGATATGGAACATGCGTTTCTCCCCGAAATAGGACGAAAATTTCATTTTATATAACAGAAATTTATCACCGCTGTCTACAAAAATATTTTGAAAACAAGTCCTGTAAGATTGAAGAGATAAGCCGGTCGGGGATTAAAAAGCCTTGCCGTTTTCACAATTGTTCTATGAGATACCCCTTTTCTCTGAGGAGTTCGATGACCCCTTGGTTCCCCACGAGATGACCCGCCCCCGCAATAACAAAATAGGTCTCCTTCGTCCGCAAGAAATCTTCTATTTTTGAAACCATCCTTCTATTTCTTTCGAAAATCAGCTTTTCAAAAATCGTCGATAATCTTTTATCTTCCGAAACGCTTTTCGTCAGGAGCGATTCCATGCTTTTTGTATCTCCCAAGATCCATGCCTGGGTCACTTGATTCACTTCCTGCTCCATGAGATGTAAATCTTTTAAAGTATAGATGAGAAACAACTCCTGGTCTTTATCCGAAAAACCGGAGAGGAGGTTGATCTGATAATCTATACTCTCCAACTCCAATATTTTTTTCTTCCCTTCGGCTTTTGAGAGAAAATACTTATCGATCCCGAGGTTTGGGTCCAACCCCAATCTTATGCTCTCCAGCGACACAAAGGTCATGGCCAGAAACCACGGCCTTTGTTTATTCAGGAGTTCAAAAGGAATACCAATCCCACCTGTCTCTTTCTTGAGTGATTCAAGCGTCTCCGAGGAAATGTGTTTTTCCAGTGTGTCATTATCCGGATAAATAGCCTGCTCCATTAATTTTTGAATATCGATCTTTTTGATGTCATTCACATTCGCCTCGACCACCAAGGAATCAGATTGATCAAAGGCATTTTCGATTTTCTGGTTAAGAGGATAGATGTCTTTCTTCGCAAAGTGTAATGAGCCTAAGACGTAAACCGTACTCGTTTTGGATTGGACTTTCCATAAAAAACTCTTCTGAGATTGAGAAAGAACATCCCGAACAAAAATGGCGAGAGACAGAAAGACAATAGCAGAAAATATTCGTGACAATTTCGACCTTCCCCTTTCCATTTTATCTCTCCTTCGTGGCGTGGCGGGGTTTCCGGAGTGTTTGTTCTTCATATGCCCGTTCATAGCTCCGCCGGGCCCATTACTTCATGACACCCGTTGACCCCGCTTTCCCATTCAATATGGACCACTGCTCTTTGAATCAAACTGATCAATTTTATTCCATTTCTCCGAATATCACAATGAAGAATTTTGGCATTCTAATTGCACACTTACCTCATGATTTGTCACTTTCGATTCTTCCTGAAAATTGTAAGAACAAATTAATCCTTCGTTTTTAATAGGTTCCGAGGAATTCTTGGAAGGACGGAAGCAAAATGACCGACAAAATAATTTCAATTTTGTTAACTTTTTTCATATTTGTAATCGTCAATCAGGCAGGGGCTAACGATGTTAAATCAACGAAAAACACGGCTAATCAAGACATGGTAATAAAAATGGATGGGAATAGAGTAGGCTTGCAGAAAAAAATGGAACCTGCGGAAGAACCCGCCACGTCCCTGAAAAAGCTCAACGCCGGATTTCAACCTGCGATTGCATATTCAGTCGCGAATCATGGGCCGATCACAGGCAGCAGAACCAAGCTACGCGTCAACTTCCTAAGAGTCCTGGAACAAAAGAAGAAGCTTCATTTGTCAGACTCTCTGCATAAAGTGATTTATTCTTATGAGTTTTTCCGGGATCCGTGCAGAGATAGATTCTTGCGTTTCCGGGCGACCGACGACACCCATTCTCCGGATTCAACTTTCGATCGGACCGCTCCAAATCGGTATCTAGATCCGTATGGAGAAAAATATTTTGAGGAGGGGAAGATCCAATCAACACTTAAACTTCTTCAGTCGAAGAGGGAAGAAATATTCAACGAAATATTTGTGGGATTTCGTTTTTCTTTTGGAGCGAAAAACACACACATGCTTCCAGAGATGAGGATATCCCCTTCTTTTGAGAAGGGAGCGGGGTTGATTATTGCGTTCTGAAAAATGTCTCGGGATAGGGATAAATGATGGATAAGGAATATTACAATATCCTCGTTTTGGGCCATACCACCTTCGGGATTAGACGCCTGAGGATCAAAAAGGAAAGTTTCAAAATTGGTGTCTATCTCCTCGCCTTTCTTATCCTCTCGATTACGTTCTTCTTTTGTGATTACATACAGGTCAGGAAAAAAACGCTTCTCGTAAACCAATTGCGTCAGGAGGCGCAGATTCAGGAATCCCACATCCAGCTCTTTTCTTCAAAAATCGAAGACCTGGAGAAAAAACTCACCAAATTGAAGGGATTTGACAAGAGGATCCGCACTATCGCCAACCTGGAAGGCGGCGGAAAGACAACCTCCTTTATAGCCATGGGCGGATCCCCCTCTTCCGGCTTTCAGGAGAAACTGGACGACGAGGGAGATAGGAAGTGAACCTTTGGCGATGACTCGCCCTGCGAGTTATCTTGGAGAAATTCGTTCCCTGATGGGAAGGCCCGTTTCCTTACTTCGGCCGAAAAGTTCGACATAAAGAACCCTGGGAAACCTCGCCTGCGTTTCATCGGATTTTACGTAGATTTTTTGGAGAATACTCTCTCTGCCGTGGATGGAGACCACTGCTTTAAAAGAATCGTTTAATTTCTCAACGATGATCTCAAGACCCTTGAAAGCGGCCAGAATCACCTTGAACCTATCCTTGTCGAGTTTCTCTTGACGAGTAATTCCGTAAGCATATTCCTTCTCAATCGAATTAAGTTCCTCACGCTGTCCGTTTTCCAAAATCCAGTAGACATTAACGGGCCTCGAATCAGGAGGATCACTGTTCTCCGTCAAGCGGATGTCATACTGGACAAGGTTCTTGTTTTTACTGCGTTCGATAAAGAAAAGATGACCGGCCTTGTCTCTGGAAACAGCAAACATCGACTGCGGGAAAAAGCATAGTATTACTAATAGTATTACTAAAAGTACGGTAAAACCAGCCTGCTTCATTAAGACCTCCTCTTTGCGCATATGTTTTTAAGTATAACACCTCTCGGTCAAAAAGCAAATTTCTACCGTAGAAATTGTACTCCGCTGATTGAGTACCCCGGATAACCCGCCTACAGGGGAGGTACCAGAGCGTCTCACTTCTATCCGGGATGTCGTATGGCTTAGGGAAATTCAGAAATGCGAATTCAGAAAGGAGTCTGCCGCAAGGATAGAATTTGCTGATGTCCCGCTGAAGGCGATCTGGAAGAAAGCTTCGCCCACTCGGTGGGGCTTACGGGGTACGCGCCCGCCACAGATTTTTACGGGGAAGCTATGATCCGCGAGTCTATTCTGCAGGCCAAGGTTTGCGCTGCCGATAAAAATTGAGTCGCTGCTGGAATTCTGACGGCCTGGCCAATTTGGGATATCTCAAAGCTTTCTCCTGCCACTTCACGGCATTGTCAAAGTCTCCTGCTCTTGCATAACCCGCCGCAAGCGTGTCCACGTATTCTGCGTCTTTCCAATCTGATAGCTCACACGCTTTGAGCGCAACGTCTACAGCCCTTTTTCCATTGCGAAAACCTGGCGCTTTGGCCGTTGCCAAGAGCCATGCCAGGTTATTGTAACCCTCCGCATCCAGCGGGTTTATCTCAATTGCCTTATTGAAGTCCAATATCGCCCTGTCGTATTGTCCCTTAAGCCTATAGACAATCCCTCGATTGTTGTAAGCTTTAATATACCTCGGGTTTATCTCAATCGCTCTATTGAAATCTGAGATCGCCTGATCAAACTGCCCCTTTTCTCCCAAGACAGTCCCCCGATTGTTGTAGAACTTAGCATCCCTCGACTCATTCTGTTTTTGCTGAGCCGAGGCACAGGAGAATAGAGAGAAAAGAACGATTGGCAGGATGATCCACACGGACTTAATCACGCCATTTCTCATAGTCTCACTCAAAAAAAGAAAATCGCTCACTTCCCTTAGCGAAACCTATATCAGCACCTCTTCCATCCAGCCCAGTTTGGTCAGTTGAATGCGGCTTAAGTCACTGACCCCGAGGTGATATTTTTTATCTGCCACCGTAATATGGATGGGAGGAACATCCAGAGACTTGTCTTCCCCGAAAAACGCGATCCGCTTCGACTGGAGGAGATGAGCGCCAACCGTATCAACGGCCACGGGATCTGTCCCTACGATCAGTCCTTTATAGGGCCAAACGTATCTCTTGTCAAAAAAATTGGCTCCTCTACCATAAAATTGGGGCGTGATGGCACTGAGGATATTCAGGCGGGTCTTTCCCTTTACGATGGGGTAAGTCCAAATTTTACCCAGAGGTGAACAGCCTTCCTCATGGTAGTCCGGGCGGTTTGGGACAAACTGGATGTAATTTTTCAGGCAGGTACCGACCCCGGACCAGTGATGCGTCCTCAAAGGTCGCACATTAACGAGCGCAGTAGCGTTAAGGAAGATCGGATTATTCAGGACCCCCCGGTCGTCAATACCGATATTTTTTTCCGCAACTCCTGCATCCAGAAGCCGACGCTTAATGGCAACTTCCAGTTCTTTGGGGGTGGGCAGCTTCTGCCATTCGTTGCTTTTAATCCCTACCACATCCGAGCCCTTGAAAAGCTTTCCCCAGGCCTCAAGGGGGGCATTGGTCCCCAGGAGATTCTTGACAGCCACGTCGAGCATGGAGCGCAGGACCTCCTCTTGTACTTGGTCTTGCGGCCCTAATACTTCGGCGTTCCGGATGAGGATGACTTTCGCCGTTGGCTCTGCCCGAGCTTCTAATTGGATTCCTGGTGCCATGGTAGCGGCCACCGCGGTTCCAGCCGCCACTCGAAGAAAATCCCTGCGGGTAATGATTTTTCCTTTCATCTAACGAAACTCCTTTCTCTCTTGGATATAAAAACTCCTCCTCTCTTCAGGGGAGCGGAGGACTGGGTGAGAGGAATCTACCTTCAATGTCCTCCAGGTAATTTTTCCTCTGTAGCCTTGAGAAGGGCCTCGGCAGCAGCTTCCGTGGGAGCTCCAAAGACGATGACAACGTACTCATTCCGCTGCCGTGCAGAGGTCCACTTGCGGTCTTCGATTTTTGAACGATCCTTCCCTCGAGCATCAGGAAGGTAAGCGTCCATGAAGCTCTGATAAGCATTTGCGGCCTCGTTGAGATCGGGGTATCGAATCAGAAGAAGTTGGGTCTTCTGTTTATTCTGAAGGTATTGAGCGAGCACGGCTCCCGTCTTCGGGTTCAGATTTAAGATATTCTGGTGGGATATAAAAAATCGCTGGTTCAGGAGAACGTGACTCTTAAGATAGCGAACGCTTTTATCGACCAGCCCAAGGTCTTTCCCCGGAATAAAGCCGATCAATTTCGGTTCCGGACCCACACCCGGGATTGAATTTGCTACAGCCCTACCCATCTTGAGCATTCCTGATTCGACCTCCGCCCCCTCCCCTTCTGCATAGATGCTGACAAAATACTTCCCTTTCCAGAACCGGAGCAATCCTCCTCCAAATTCCGATCCCTGGCCGATTTCCGCAGTTTCATCCTGATGCTCATAAGAAAAAACCCCATAAGCATCCTCTGAAGAAGCCATTTCATAGAGTTCGCAGGTAATGGAAGGTTGATCCGATCTCTCAAGCCGGCGAACCGTGAGATTCTGAAAGCCATACGTCAGGTAAAGCTCTGCGGCCCCATCCATGTAACTGAATAGGGTTTTAGAATTGTATCTCATCTCCTTCCCATCCCACTTCCAGCCATTGTTTTCTGATGGCAGAGAGATCTTTTGATTCATCTTTACCTTTTCTTCTCCGTTGCCTAATCGGGCTGCCGTAAATATCAAAATGATGATAACAAAAAAAATCCCAGTCCGCATATCAGATTCCCGTCACCCCTAAATAGGGATACATACCATTTTTAGACTCATTATAGCAGAATGCTTTCAAGGCTGAAACAAGTAAGTTCCTGCCTTTTTCCCCAGCGTCGACACGAGTAAAGTTTCTTCAGTCTGTATTAACAAATCACCGACTTCTTATCCCCTCCTTCCCCTCCTGCCTACGGGCAGGCCCTGAACCTAACATGGTACAGGACAGGCAGGGATTGACCCTATAGACATCGTCAAGTTGGGCAACACGGTTTTCCTTGGAACCGAGCCCGAAAACGAGGAAAACGAGGATTGACAAGGGTACTGTAAAAAGAATAGATTATTGTATGGCGGTCCTAGACATGACATTCACGTATAAGAACGGAAACCCTGAAGGCGCGGTGGCAGTGACCCACGACATCACCGAGCGCAAGATGGCCGAGCAGCGGATTGCCCGGCTGACGAAACTCTACGTAGTCCTGAGTCGCGTGAACGAAATGATTGTCCGGACTCATGACGAGGAGGTGTTGCTTAGAGAAGTCTGCCGTATCGTCGCCGAGGAAGGAGAGTTTCCACTCGTCTGGGTCGGGAAAGTGAAGGGAAGACGGGTGAAGCCAACGGCATCGCACGGTTCAGCGGCAGACTATCTAAAAGAGATCAAGGTGGAAGTGGATGGAGCTCTGGGCACTGGTCCAACCGGCACCTGCATCCGCGAAAACCGGCCAGCGATCAATAACGACTTTGATACCAACCCCTCTACTGCGCCTTGGCGAGAACAGGCGCTGCGCTATGGGTTTCGGGCTTCAGGGGCCTTTCCCATGCACCGGCAGGAAAGGGTTATCGGTGCACTCACGCTCTATGCTCCAAATCCTCGCGCTTTTAACACAGAGCAGGTCAACCTGCTCGAAGCGCTCTGCGCTGACATTTCATACGCCCTGGAACGCCATGCAGCAAGAGAAGCTCCGTACCGAGGCGGAGAACACCTTGCGGCAGCGCACGCTTGAACTTCAGCAACTGACCGAGACTTTGGAAATGCGAGTTCAGGAACGAACCGCAGAATTGGCAGCAATGAATGAAGAATTAAAGGCCGAAAATGAAGAGCGTCTGAGAATAGAAATCGAATTACGGGAGTCGGAAAATCATCTCCGGGAACTCTCTACGGCACTCCTCAGTGCCCAGGAGAGGGAAAGAAAGCTGATCGCCCAGGAAATCCACGACAGCATGGGAGCGTCCCTTGCTGCTACCAAATTCAAGGTGGAGACGGCACTCACGGAATTGGGTAACGACAGTCCTCAAACGAGGGCCGCATTGGAGAGCATCATCCCCATCATTCAGGGGACAATGGAGGAAGCCCGAAGAATCCAGATGTCCCTTAGGCCTTCCATGCTGGATGATCTCGGGATCTTGGCGACCATCAACTGGTTCTGCAGACAATATGAATCAATCTATCCTTCTATCCGTATTAAAAAAGAGATCGATGTTCAGGAGCATGAAGTGCCAAATTCCTTGAAGATAGTAATTTATAGGGTCTTGCAGGAAGCCTTGAACAACATTGCCAAACACAGCAGAGCAAGCGTGGTACTTCTCTTCTTACGGAAGAATAGCCAAACGATGGAGTTGACCATCCGTGATAGTGGACAAGGGTTCGACCTGGAGGAAGCATTTTCTCGAAAAGGCACTACTCGCGGGTTGGGGCTTGACAGCATGAGGGAGCGGGTTGAGCTTTCAGGGGGATCTTTTTTAATTGAGTCGAAAAAGGGTGCAGGAACAGTACTCCGGGCAACATGGCCGTTGAATAGTTAGTACTGTGCAGAAAGGAGAATACCTGCATGTTTAAGACGATGCTTGTCGAAGATAACACCATCTTTAGAGAATCACTGAAAGATAGCTTACGGCTTCAATTTCCTTCAATGGAAATTGCCGAAGCAACGAATGGGCGGGAGGCATTGGAAAGAATCGATTCTCTGTCTCCAAATCTGATCTTTATGGATATCAGGCTACCTGGGCAAAATGGTCTTGAACTGACAGAGAAGATAAAAAAACTCTATCCTGAGATCATTGTCATCATTCTGACGAATTATGATCTCCCGGAATACAGGGAGGCGGCGGCCCGATTCAAAGCGGATCATTTCTTATCGAAGGATTCCATGACGCATCAGGAGGTGAGCGTAATAGTTAAATCAATTTTGTCAGAAAAAGGGTTTAAAGGAAATGGCTCAGAGAGTGACCAAATCTAGTACCAAGATACGTAGTGAGTGTATCCTCAGTAGAGAGGTAACGTGACAGTGGCTATTTATGGTTCGATTGTTTCTCCAATTTTTTTCAAATGGCTGACTCTTACTCCAATGAGGCGAACCTTTTTAGTCAGTTCAATCCTCCGGAGGCAATCAAAGGCAGCTCTTCTGATCTCCTCCTCTGAATCTGCGTGTTTGTTGAGGGTCTTTGCCCTCGTATACGTTTTGAAATCGTTAAACCTTATCTTCAAGGTGAGGGTCCGTCCCTGATAGCCTTCCTCTTTCATATTGATGACAACCTCCTTCGTCAGTTCCGCAAGAGTCTTTGCGATGACCTGCCAGTTGTCCACATCTCTTTGAAAGGTGGCCTCCCGGCTGATGGACTTTGGCTCCCAATGCGTAACGAGGGGACTCTCATCGATGCCCTTTGATGCCTCGTATAGGTAACTTCCATAAGATTGGCCGAATTCTTCGATCATTCGATCCAGGGATAAAGAGGCAAGCTCTCCGACTCTATGAATGCCCATCTTCTTCAGATAGGCTTCCGTCTTCGGCCCGACTCCCCAGAGCTTTCTAACCGATAAGGGCCAGATTCGACGCTGAATATCATCTTCCATAATGATGGTGAGACCATCTGGTTTCTGCATATCCGAAGCAATCTTTGCGAGAAGCTTGTTCGGTGCAATACCAATAGAACAGGTGAGGTCTGTCTCATCCTTGATTCTTTTTTTAATCTCCTTTGCAATCTCCTCGGAAGGTCTGTCGATGGATGAGATATCAAGAAAAGCCTCATCAATTCCCACATCCTCGATAATCGGACTGAATTGCTTAAGGATGGCCTTGACCTCTCCAGAAACTCTTGAATATTCCTCATAATCAACCGGGACGAAGATAGCTTCCGGGCAAAGGCTATAGGCCGTCCTCAAAGGCATGGCAGAATGAATTCCGAACTTCCTCGCCTCGTAAGAGGCTGTGGAGACGACACCTCTCTTTGCAGGATCTCCCTCTCCCCCGACGACCACCGGTTTCCCGACCAGCTCTGGATGCCTCTTTTGTTCCACGGAAGAGAAGAAGGCATCCATATCGATGTGAAGAATCCGCCTCATGTCATGCATTTTAACACGCAGCCAGGATCATTCATATCCGTGGAAACATCTCTTTTCCCTTGACAACCATGAAATGGCCCCCTCACCCCCTCCCTCTCCCCGATGGGGAGAGGGGAATCTGGAGATGCTTCCGTATACCCGTTGGAGCCGGGCTCGGATGGGTCCCCCAGATCAACTACTGCATTTCTGCTAGGGAAATACGGTATTCACCCCATTTACTTTTCATGACAATCTTGTAGTCTGAGTCTTGGCGACAAAGGTGATAAAGGAGGGCCTTATGATCTCTCTTGAAATAAACGGGAAAAAGTATCAAGTGGATGTCGATTCCGATGTCCCGCTGTTATGGGTCATCAGAGAACATTTAAGACTCACGGGTACTAAATTTGGGTGTGGAGTCGGCATGTGTGGGTCGTGCACGGTCCATATCGACGGAAAAGCCCAAAGATCGTGTATCACTCAGGTCGGGAGTGTGCAAGGCAAAAAGATCAGAACCATCGAAGGACTTCCCGAAGACCATCCAGTAAAAAAGGCCTGGATTGCAGAACAAGTTCCCCAATGCGGTTATTGCCAGCCCGGACAGATCATGCAGGCCGCCGCTTTGCTCACGGAAAACCCGAATCCAACGGACAAACAAATCGTCGAAGCCATGTCCGGGAATCTCTGCCGTTGCGGCACTTATCCGTATATCAAAAAGGCCATCAGAAGGGCTGCGAAGGAGGGGAAAAAGGTATGAAGACACTGCTCTCGCGTCGCGAATTTTTGAAAACGACTCTCGCCGGTGCGGGTTTAACGATCGCCGCGACCATGACCCCGTTTGGACCGCGATTACTTTCAGCCCAAGAAGTGAAAAAAGGCTTTTTCAACCCAAGTGTATGGATACAGATCAGGCCTGACAATATCGTTACCATCGTCGTGAATAAGTCGGAAATGGGCCAGGGAGTTTTGACTTCTCTTCCCATGATTTCCGCGGATGAGCTTGAGGCAGACTGGAAACAGGTACGCTTTGAAGAGGCGCCCGGAGGACAAAGATATATCGACCCCAATTGGGGCATGCAGCTGACAGGGGGGAGTACAAGTGTAAGGCATATGTTCGAACCTCTGCGCAAAGCGAGCGCAGCAGCTCGTGAGATGCTGCGGGTCGCCGCCAGCCAGACGTGGGGAGTTCCCGTCAACGAATGCGATGCCTCCAAGAACACGGTACGCCACACGAAAAGTAACAAGAGCCTCACTTATGGTCAGCTTTGCGAGACGGCATCTCAGCTTCCGGTTCCTCAGAATCCCCCTTTAAAGGACGAAAGCCAATTCAAGCTCATTGGAACCTCCGTGCCTCGCCTCGATGTTCCGGACAAAGTAAGTGGAAAGGCGATTTTCGGGATTGACTCCTTCGCCCCGGATATGCTCTATGCGAGCATTGCCCGTCCCCCTGCTCTTGGCGCAAAGGTTCTTTCTTATGATAAAGATGCAGCCGAAAAAATACCCGGTGTCCAGAAGGTTGCGTCAATCGACGACGGTATCGCTGTATGTGCCACGGCTCCTGACCTCGCATGGAAGGGACGGGATGCCCTCAAGGCAAAGTGGGGTAAAGGTTCTCATCCGGAATTGAACAACGAAACGCTTGAGAAGACTTTTCTGGACCACCTGAAGAAAGAAGGGGCGATTGCACTCAACCGGGGAAATGCCGAAAATGCCCTGACCCGGGCCGCCAAAAAGATTGAGGCCACTTATATCTTGCCTTATCTGGCTCATGTCACCATGGAACCAATGAACTGCACCGCCCACGTGAGCGAAAATCGATGCGATATCTGGGTCCCCACACAGAACCAATCGGGGGCTCTCGAAGTGGCGCAAAAATTGACGGGGTTGAAGCCCGAACAAATCCACATCCACACCACTTATCTAGGGGGCGGATTTGGCAGGAGGGGGTTTGTCGATTATGTGGGAGAAGCCCTCCAGATATCGAAGGCAGCAGGCAAACCGGTCAAACTGATCTGGACAAGAGAAGAGGACATACAAAGCGACTTTTATCGGCCAGGTTACAGCTGCAGGATGGAAGGCGGCATTGACGATAAGGGCCGAATGACTGCCTGGTCTCATAAGATCGTGGTCCAATCCATCTTCGAAAATTTCGCTCCACAGATGGTCAAGAACGGAATCGATCCGGCTGCGGTGGATGGTATTGAGGACATGGATTATGAAATCCCCAATCTCCATGTGGAGTATGTCAAGTTGGAACTGCCGATTCGAGTAGGCTTCTGGCGCTCTGTGGGAAACACACAGAATGCTTTTGTCAAGGAGACGTTTGTCGACGAGCTGGCTTTTGCCGCCCAAAAGGACCCGTTGGAATTCCGCTTGAATCATCTGAAGAACCCGAGTGCACGTCGCGTGCTGCAGGTAGCAGCAGAAAAGGCTGGTTGGGCAAAGCCTCTCAGGAAAGGAGCGTCTCGGGGAATTGCCTACCACTTCTCCTTTGGAACCCAGGTCGCCCAGGTTGCCGATATTTCCGTTGATAAGAAGGACGGAACGATAAGGGTAGACCGGGTCGTCTGTGCGGTCAGCTGCGGCACCATGGTCAATCCGAACATCATCGTTGCCCAGATGAGAGGGGCGATCATTATGGGGTTAAGCGCGGCCATGAAAGAAAGGATCGATTTTGCCAACGGAGGCGTTCAAACGGCCAACTTCTACGACTACAACGAACTTAGAATGAACGAAGCCCCCGAAGTCGAAGTCCATCTTGTAAAAAGCAAAGATAAGATAGGCGGGATTGGGGAACCGGGTCTTCCTCCGATCGCTCCCGCTGTGGCGAACGCCCTTTTCAAGGCGGCGGGGGTCCGGTTGCGGACCCTGCCCATGCTTCCTGAGACAGTGCTCAAGGCAATGAAGAAGGTGTCATAACAGACCTCGAAGCAAATTTCAGGTGCTACAGAGCCCTCCTTCCTCCTGCCCTGCCTGAAGCTTCATCGCACGACCCCCTGCTCCGTCTTGCAACCGAAGTGGCCGCTTGTTAATTTTGATGTAGCCTCCACGGGAGTGCGGAACGACGAAAAAATACCGTCCCGTGGTAGGGGAGATTTTGCAACAATATGTCTTTTCAATTATGGACTCCTTAGTATTTAAAAAATTGGTGGAAATTCCAGGGGGGAGTGGATTTGAAGAAAAAGTCATCGAATCTATGGGCCCAACTCAGGTGACATAAGCGATCTGGTTCGTAAGGTCTGAATCTCTTACAGGGCTAAGTAAGCTTTCTTGATGTCCTGATGATTCAGAAGCTCCTCTCCCGTCCCTTCCAACGTCATCCTCCCGTTTTCAAGGACGTAGGCTCGATGGCTGATCTCAAGGGCGTAATGGACATTTTGCTCAACGAGGAGGATAGCGACCCCTCTTTGATTGATCTCCTGAATGGTTTGGAACATTCGAGTGACAAAATTGGGTTGAAGGCCCAAAGAAGGCTCGTCCAGCAAGAGAAGGTCTGGTTTCGACATGAGCGCCATTCCCAGAGTCAGCATCTTTCGCTCCCCCCCGCTCAACGTCTTCGCTTTCTGGAACCTCCTCTCCTGCAGTCTCGGGAAAAGAGCATAAACTTCCTTCAGGGTCTTCTCCCGGACCTCCTTCGCCTTCTTGGCATAGGATCCCATTCTTAGATTGTCGAGGACATTCATCTCCTGAAAAACTCTCGTCCCCTCCGGAACAATGGAAATACCGAGTCTGACGGTTTCTTCTGGTGAGAGTCCGTCAATCCTGTTTCCCTGATAAAAAATCCCTCCGTCCGATCGACCGGTCTTCTTGGGCAGGATGAGGTTGACGATGGTTCGGAGAAGGGTTGATTTGCCTGAACCGTTGGGTCCCAAGACGGTGACGATCTCTTTCTTCTCCACCGCTAAAGAGACATCCCATAGAATTTGGACATCTCCGTAGAAAACATTTATTCTATCGATACGAAGTATGCCTTTCACCTAAATAGGCCTCGATCACCTTTTGATGGTTGGCTATCTCAGCGGGTATCCCTTCTGCAATCTTTTCTCCATAATTCAGGACAATGATTCGGTCTGAGATTCCCATGACCGCGCGCATGATGTGCTCCACCACAACAAGGGTTTTACCTTGATCTCGAATCTCCCTCAAGAGCTTCAGGACCGCCTCGATCTCCGTTGGATTAAGTCCTGCCATATTCTCATCGAGAAGAATCACTTCAGCCCCGGTGGCAAGCGCCCTTGCCAGTTCCAATCGCCTTCGGTCCGGAACAGTGATCGAGCCAGAGGCCGTCCGTTTCAAAGCCCCAAGTCCAATGAACTCCAATATCTCCTCAGCCTCCTGAGCTGCCTTTGAGAGAGAAAGGTTCTTCCCATAAAGGCCTCCCACCAGCACATTCTCGAGAACGGTCATCTCCGTAAAGGGCTGCACAATCTGGGAGGTCTTGGCGATTCCCATTCTGCAAATTTCGTGAGGTTTTAATCCTGAAATCCTTCTTTCCTTAAAAGTCACTTCACCCTCGTCGGGTTTGTACACCCCCATAATGAGACCAAAGAGGGTTGATTTCCCGGCACCGTTGGGACCAATCATCCCTAAGATTTCTCCCTTCTCGACTGAGAAGTCGACGGAATGAACGGCTGTGAGGGCGCCAAATTTTTTGGTTATATTCCTTCCTTCGAGAATCGGCATACCGACCACCAAATCCCCCCTGCCTACCGGCGGGCAGGCAACCCCCTTTACCAAAGGGGAAGTGTGGAAAAATCGTCCCCCACGCAAAGGGCGGGCGAGGATGTCAGGAAAGTTTTACAGCGGCACTTCCTCACGTTGACTACTTACAATTAGAAACTCTGGCACACATTAAGCATTTACAGGCTTTTGTTAGCTCTACCCTCTCAAGGAACCGCAATTGTAAAACTTTGGAGATATTCTTGCCCGCCCGCTTCACCGAATTTTTCCACAACTTCGGGGGAGCAAGGGGGATTTATGATTTTCATGGCTCGCGCTGCCTGCCCTGTACCATGCTAGGTTCATGGCCTGCCGGGGTGAGGGTTCCCACAATCCCTTTGGGCATAAGAAGAACGACTACAACAATAATAAATCCGACAATGATCGTGTACGTATAAGGAAAATCTCTATGAAGCAGCTCATAAAGGATCGTCAAAAAGGAAGCTCCCACCACCGGTCCGAACACCGTCCCCATCCCTCCCAACAAGGACATCACGACCATCTGAATGGTGATGAGTACGTCAAAAACCATGTGAGGGGTGATATAAGTGAGCCAGTAGGCCTCGATTCCGCCGATCATTCCCAAGAAAAAGGCGCTGATCATGTAGGCTTTCACTTTGCTTCTCAACGTATCCACACCCGACAGCTCTGCGGCCTGCTCCGCTTCACGGATGGCACGGAGCGCATACCCGAATTTGGATCGTTTGATCCAGTAGGCAATCCCGATCACGACCACCATGATTCCAAATCCAACATAATAAAAGAACTCGTTTTTCGGACCTATAGGTAAGGTAATCCCATGAGGTCCCTCAAAGAAATTGACCCCAGCCGTTTTATCGAATTCAAGAATAATCTGCTTCATCGCTTCGGCGAAGGCAAGGGTGGCAATCCCGAAATACGCTCCCTTTAATCGAAGTGTAGGTAAGCCGATGGGCAGGGCGATCAAAGCAGAAACAAGGCCACTGACCAGAATCGAAATCAAGAATGGAGCATTTCCTTTTGACATAAGCAAGGCCGTGACGTAAGAACCGATTCCATAATATCCCACCGCTCCAAAATCGATGTAACCCGTATATCCGCAGATGATGTTCCAACAGCCTGCTTTTCCAATCCATAAAAAGATCACGGCAAGTAGCCTGAGGAAATATTCCGAAAACCCTCCAAAAGGCACGATCAGAAGTCCCGTCGTGATGAGAATGAGGATTAACAGTGATGATTTCTTCAGCATGCCCCTATTCCACAATTCCTTTTCCCAGGATACCTGCCGGCCTCAGGACCAACATGATAAAGAGCAAAATAAACGTCAAGGCCCCTGACAGCCCGGCGTTCAGATAGGTAGCCGTCAGAGATTGCACGACTCCCAGAATCAGCCCTCCGTAGAGTGCTCCTGGGATATATCCCATCCCTCCCAAAACAACCACGCAAAAGGCAATGATCGTATAGGAGAGTCCCATCTGCGGGAAAATAATAAAGTACGTGGAGATCAACGAACCGGCAATACCTGTAATCGCAGCTCCGACCCCGAACGTGATCGCATAGATCTGCCGGATATTGACTCCCATCAGTCGCGCGATCTCTTTGTCCTGAGCCGTCGCCTGAATCGCCCTTCCAATTTCAGTCCGATACAACAGGAAATAAACTCCGGCCACAACGATGAGAGCCAAAACAAAGGTAGCCAGCCTGGCGTAAGGGATGACAATCCCACCCATGTTCGCGTTCATTCCCGAATAACTGGTGGTCACCGTTCTGAAATCCGCTGTCCAGATCCAGAGAGCAGTGTAAGCGACAATCAAATGAATACCGAAGGTGAGGATATAAGAATTCATCGGGGGGGCCTCGACCACCCGATTGATCACAAACCTCTGGACTAGATAACCAAAGATGAAGAGTGAGAAGAACGAGAGTGGAACGGTCAAGAAAGGATCGATATGAAATAAAGTGAAGATCCAATAGGTCAGAAAGGCGCCCAGCATCACCATCTCGCCGTGGAAGATGTTGATCACTCCCATCACACCGAAGATCAACGAAAAGCCTGCTGAATAGGACGCATAAATTCCTCCCAGGAGGATTCCATTAATCAAGGATTGCAAAAAAAGGAGCATCTTGTCTACGCTTTCTTCCGGGAGTTTCTATCCAATATAGTCCCCTCACCCTCGCCCCCTTCACCTCTTTTTCCACGGCTTCATGGGATACCAGGGGGCTGCCTCCGCTACCTCCTTGGGGTAGACATTGACCAGCTTGCCGTTTTGAACCTGAACGGCTACCGGTGGATGAGCTTCGTTCGCCCCGCCTGCTCCAAACTTGACAACCCCGTAGAAAGTGGTCAGACTCTGTCTATGGAGCTCCTCCATTATTCTGACCCGATCTTCCTCTTTCACGGGGGGCGTTATGCCCAATTTTTCGATCGCCACCTGTATGGCATAAGCGCCGGCTGCTGAGGCCGCTTCGACATAGTCAGGGTTGCGACCATATTTCTTGAAATAATTTTCATTGAATTGTCTTGCCGTCCCGAACAAAGGATCTCTGTACGGTAAATTTGGGGCCCATTCAGAGGCACCAACCACATATTCTGCATCTTTTCCCAAGCTCTTAATAAAATCCGGGACGGTCGGCCCATAGCTAAAGGTAACCATCTTCGGCGTGAAATCGATTTCCTTCATCCCCTTGATCGTCTTCATCGCAACCATCAGATGCGATCCCACAAACAGGACGTCTGGATTCTTCTGCTTCACCTTGACCAGCATGGAGTTATAATCCTGAAGGGTAATCGGGAAGAGCTCGAAGTGTAAAATCTCTATCCCGTTTTGAGCTGCGTATTTTCTATACCCTTCGGCGGCAAGGGACGTGAACAGGATGTCGGACCCAATGATCGCCCCCGTCTTGGGCTTTGGGGAAAGGATCTGAACAATGTCGACACAACCCCGGACTTCTTCGGTGGCTTTTCCCAGAGTGGAAAAATAATACTTGAACCCCCGTGCAAAGAGTTTGTCGGAACTGGCTGCGCCACTGACTAAAGGATATTTGTACTTCTCTGCCACAGCGCTCCCTGCAAAGACGGAATCACTCCCAAACCCGCCCAGGATCAAATCGACTTTATCCTCGGTGATCAACTTTTCCGTAAACCTGGCATTCTCGGCGGCCGTTGACTTGTCGTCAATGACGGTCAGCTCCACCGGATATTTCTTTCCTTTGACCTCGATCCCCCCTTTTGCATTGACAAGCTCCGCCCAGAAGTTATAGGCGTCCTTCACCAGGTTCCCATCCCTCCCGAATGTCCCTGTCAGCGGGTCAGCATATCCAATTCTGAATTTCTGTTCGCCCAATGCGATTCCATGGGTCCAAGCGATCAAAAGACACAGCAAAATTGTTCTCGAGCACACCCTCCCTTTCAAACCCATCTCTTCAATCTCCTTCTCGTCTTGGTCTCCTAATCTCCTCTTTCCTTTACCGTTCCGATTTTTTTCAAATTCGACAAAGTATAATCCAATTTAACGTTTGAAAGGGCCCGGAAGATGTTTCCCTTAACTCGACGGTCCTTCCTGCTCAGAGCTTCAATCAAATCCTTGACCACCTTTCTTTTCGTCTTTCCAGAACTCGGACAGCCGCTGGGGCCAAAAGGCAGTCCCATCTCTCTTGCAAACCTCTCAATCTTTTTCTCTTCCAGTAAAGCCAAGGGACGGATAAGAGTGATCCTCCCTTTGAACAAACTCTGTAAAGGAAGCATAGTGCTGATCTCAGCACTGTAAAAAATATTAAGAAGAAGGGTCTCGATGATATCGTCTTTGTGATGACCGAGGGCGATTTTGTTACATTTGAAACGGTGGGCGATATGGAAGAGTCGTTTTCTTCTTTCCCAGGAGCAGAGAAAACAGGGGTTTTCTCGATTCTCAGAGCTGTTCGCTCTCCTTCCGATGTCGGTGAACTCGATGTGATAGGGTAGTTCTTTCGTCTCAAAAAAATTTCTCAGAGTGTCGGCTTTCTCGGAGCCAAAGCCGAGGTCGATGTAAACCGGCATGAGTTCATAGTGGACAGGAACGCGCTTGCTTCGCTCATGGAGAAGGTGCAGCAACGTCAGGCTGTCCTTTCCACCGGAGACCCCCACCAGAATACGGTCTCCCTCCTGGATCAAGCTATAACGGTGGATTGCTTTTCCCGTCAAGCTCCGAATCTCTTTTTGCCAGTAAGCCATCTTTTAAACCGCATGGCGCAAAGCGCATAGAGCATAGCGTAAAAACTACAAAAAGCTCCAATGCTGCATGTTGTCATTCCTGCGAAAGCAGGAATCCATATTCGTCCGCGATTGCTATTATCCCTTCTGGATTCCCGCATCCCTGGAAATGACAGAATGGGTTGTCTATGTTCTTGACGCTTTGCGCTCTGCGCTATGCTCTATGCCCAATGCCTTTTAAAGGACAGATATCACATCTCGGTGTCTTTTTACACACCATTTTCCCCGCTTGAACGAAGAGGGCATGATACTCGTTGAATAATTTTTCGTCAAGTGGAAGATGCATCATGAAGAGTCTCTGGATTTCTTCGTAAGAGGCTCCCTCTGAAATGACTCGATGCCGAGAGAGGACCCTTCTCGTATAAGCATCGACAACGAAAATAGGTTTCTTCAGGCCGTAGAGGAGGATGCTATCCGCTGTTTCGGGTCCGATTCCCTTGACTCCGAGAAGCTTTGTCCTCAACTCTACCAGCCTCGCTCTTTTCATTCTTTTTAAATCCCCCTCATATTCTTCAAATAAGAAGCCCATAAACGACTTCAATCGGTCGGCTTTGATTCGGTAGTAACCCGAGGATTTGATCAGCGAGGCGAGTTGTGAACGTCTAAGGTGATAGATCCCCTGCGGATTTAACACCCCTTTCGCCTTCAGCCTCTGAATTGTTTTTTCCACGTTTCTCCAGGAGGTATTTTGAGTGAGGATTGCACCGACCATCACCTCAAAAGAAGTCTCACCGGGCCACCAGTGTCTGGAACCGTAAGCCCGATAAAGTTTGCGGTAGATTTCCATTAAAATTTTCTTCATAGCAGTTTCTCGGCTTCCAATTGGAATGATACAAAAGGGTCTGAGGGGTCAAGGATTCAAGGGGTCAAGCGAAAAATACGAGATTGAAAGAAGTGGAATTTGCAGATTATAAACCCCTGAACCCATGAACTCTCGAATCCTTAAACCTTTTTTCATTTCAATCTCTTCTGGAACCTTAGGGAACTCAAAAGAATCATCAGTGTGCCCAATATGCCTAATGCCAGCATTTGAGGCCAGAGGATATCCAGGCCATTCGCCTTTAAAAAGACGCCTCGAATGATGACCAGAAAATAACGCAGCGGGTTGGCATAGGTCAGGGTTTGGATCCATTCTGGCATATTCTCTATCGGGAAAGCAAAACCGGACAGCGTAAAAGCAGGCATCGTAAAAAAGAAGGTGGAAATCTGAGCTTGTTGTTGAGTGGAGCAGATCGTAGAGATAAACAGTCCGATGGCCACCGAACTCATCAGGAAGAGCACGGCACCCAACAGAAGGACGAAGGGATTTCCTCGAAGAGGAACCTCAAACCAAAAAACTCCGATCAGGGCGATCATCATGACATCGAGAAGACCGAACAGAGCAAAGGGGAGGGTCTTCCCAATCATCAATTCCCAG
The DNA here is from genome assembly GCA_002311635.1 of Syntrophaceae bacterium UBA1163. GTDB lineage: Bacteria > Desulfobacterota > BSN033 > BSN033 > UBA1163 > UBA1163. The sequence continues at coordinate 2,099 of DBZJ01000197.1, read as the reverse complement.
GAACGGATGGGCGTGACCATGATCTGTTCAAGCGTGCCGATCTCCCTCTCTCTGACAATCGCCTGAGCGGTCAAAATGATCGGGATGAGAAAGGCAATAGAGGCGATGACTCCCGGGATGTAAAAGAGCCTGCTTTCGAAATTTGGATTGAACCAAGTGCGATGTTGCAGCTCCACACCCGCTTCCTCAAAGCCAATCATGCCGGCTCGGTTCAACCTTTTTACGAGCATCTGCGTCGAGAAATCAGAAAGGATCTGGTTCGCATAGCCCAGGGCGATCAATGCCGTATTGGATTCGGATCCATCAAGAACAATCTGGACCGTGGCGGTATCCCCTTTTTTCAACTTCTTTGAAAAATCGGTCGGGATCTCAATGCTGACCGTGACCTGCCCTTGATTAATCAGATCTTTGACTTCCCTCGGAGTCTTGGGAAAAGAGACCATATCAAAATATTTTGAACTTCCGAATCTTCCGATAAGATCCCTCGAATCGACACTCTGATCCAGATCACGGATGGCCGTGCGGATATGTTTCACATCCAGATTAGCAGCATATCCGAAGACAATCAGTTGAAAGATGGGGGGAACAATCAGGGTCACCCGCATTCGTTTATCTCTCAACGTCTGAATCAACTCTTTAACAAATAGATATCGAACCGTTTGAAACATCTATCTCAGCTCCTTTTTAAAACTCCTCGCGGCCACCCAGAACCCCGCTATCGCCATCACCATCAATACCAGGGTTTCACGCCAGAGAAAGGAGAAGCCCACCCCTTTCAAAAAGATCTCTTTCAGGATTGTCACATAATACCGAGGCGCAATCCCGTAGGTAATGACCTGGAGCCAAGCGGGCATGTTGGCGATCGCGAAGGTGAAGCCGGAGAGAAGGAACGTGGGCAGAAATCCGATGACCATTGCCATCTGATTGGCCAGAAGCTGTGTTCTGGCAAAGGTGGAAATGGTCAAGCCAAGAGCAAGGGCCACAAAAATGTAGATGCAAGAGAGAGCAAAAAGCAAAGCAACACTTCCTCTCAACGGCACCTGAAAGACCCATTTGCCCATCAGGACGGCCAAGGACAAGTCTAAAAGGCCTAAGAAGAAATAGGGAAACAGCTTTCCCATCATCAGTTCCCCTTTTCGAACAGGCGTAGAGATGAGGAGTTCCATCGTCCCCTTCTCCCATTCCCGAACAATCACCTGCCCGGTGAGGAGCACCCCGATGATCGACATGATCACCGCAACCAGCCCCGGCACGAAATAATTCTTCGACTCCAGATCTTCATTGAACCAGACCCTGGGCCGTGTCTCGATGGGAAAGTTCACACTCTGTGCTCCCATCCTCGTAACCTTCAGAATGGTCTTCTCCTGAGTATACTGCCGGGCAATCGCCTGTGCATAACTGAGAATGAGACTGGCTGTATTGGCATCGGCCCCGTCGATGAGCGCTTGAATCGGAACCACCTTCTCTGCCTTGATTGTTTTAGAAAAATTCCACGGAAGCACCAACCCCATCTTCACCTCACCCTGGTCGATGAGCCGCATCATCTCCTTCTCGTCTCGGACCCAAAAGCGAAGGCGAAAATAGGGAGAGGCGCTGAATCGTTGGATGAAGTTCAAGCTCTCCTGGGTCCGGTCTCGGTCCAAGACAGCCATCGAGACCTTCTTCACATCGAGGGTGACGGCGTATCCAAAGAGAAGCATCAGGAGAGCAGGCATCAGGATCACCAGTGCCAGGCTCCTTGGGTCTCGGTAGATATGGAAAAACTCTTTTTTTGCGATGGCCCACGTTCGGGGGAAATTCACTGCTTCTCCTCTTTTTCGATCAGCGAAACAAAGACGTCCTCCAAAGAAGGTCTGATCCTGCCCATCCTTTTGAGAAGGATCCTGTGCTTCTGGAAGAGAGCGTTAATCTCTTGCTCCAAATCGACGCCTTCTTTGCCGATCACATGAAGACCGTCTCCGAATACGGCTGATTCCGCGGCCCAGGGCTCTTTCTTCAGGAGATCCAGGGCCGTAACGAGGGGATCACAATCCACTTCGAATATCCCCTGTGGGAGAGTTTTCACTTTTAATTCGGAAGGTGTTCCCATGGCAATGATC
>DBZJ01000233.1 GCA_002311635.1 Syntrophaceae bacterium UBA1163 | reverse complement strand
CTTAGTTTCTTACGAAACTTATGAGAAGGTGAAATCAGTAAAAGTTTCATCACTACGCCCTCGTTTCTTACAAAAATATTTAAGGGTAGCACCTAATGCAACATCGGAGGTAACCTTCCGCTGGGAAGACTTTAGACACTCTTAGTGATGCAGAGAGTAAGGTGAATGCCTTAGAAACTGAGTGGGACATTCGGCAACACAAATCCCATCGCGGCTGCATTTCCCTTTATCCACAAAAATTTGAATGATCTTTCCTCCCTGAAGAAACGTCCGTCATCAGGCATCGGACTTCGTCAAGAATTGTCGTCTTCACGCGTTTGAACCCCTGTCTTCCCGAAAAGCCCACCGAGGTGCCACCGTCCGCCATTGCCGGTCCATCAAGGGACACAACGAAGTTGACCGTACGGGTGAGGCAAACGCCTCACCATGCTTTCTGTCAAGGGGTTCTTCTCGGTTGTTTCTGCAACTTGCTTTTTGCCTTTTGTTCCTGCTTGTTTATCTTCTGTTTCCGACCCTTGTCTTTGTCCTTCTTGCCTTTGTCTCCCATTGCATACCTCCTTCTCCATTTTTTCCTCATCTTCTCGCCGCTTTACTTCTTCATCGCTGGCATCGCATTTCACGCTTAAAATATCGTAATAATCTCTGGCTGCCATTATTCTTTACCCTCAAGCCTTTGGTCTGACTGTCACCTGTTGAGCTCACGGATCGGAGAGTATGTCCATAGATGAGCGTAGCCGGAGCTACCAGCGATTGCGTCCGCTGCCACGTCCGCCCCCAAAACCACCGCCGGATCGGCCACCTCCGCGAGGACTCTTTTCCTGCGCCTCGCTAACCTTAATGGTCTTACCGTCAAGGTTCGTGCCATCCATCTTGGATATCGCCGTTTTAGCATCGTCATCTTGGGCGAAGGTCACGAATCCAAAGCCCCGGGAGCGCCCCGTATCACGGTCTGTGATGACCTTGGCTTCAGTGATTTCCCCATAGGACGCAAACGCCTGGCGCAGGCCTTCGTCCTTCGTGTCCCCGCTCAGACCCCCTACAAATAGTTTTTTAGCCATGCTTTTTTACGCTCCTTTTCTGCGTCGCCTTGGGCGACGACCTTTGATCGGTAGCGCCCGCCATTCAGCGTTCGCCACGTTTACTTGCTTTTATTGAATGCCCGAATTATTTGGGGGGATGGGCTAGCAATTTCCCTCATTCCATCCGGCTCCGCCTCAGCAATCTGGGGGTGTGAGTCCTCACACACAAGTCACTTTCGACCGATTGTATCAGCCTTGCCCATTCCTGATGAAACCACATCCTCTCTTACTGGAGGGGTGAACTCTGTAGTATTCGTGGTGGAGGAGAATAGGAAGTCTTTTTCCCGGGAAAGGGGTGTCGAGTTAAGGATTGGTCGGCTTTGTCTCTTCTTGCTCGACCTTCTCGGCGTCTGAAGACGTACGATCTCCTTTCTGAAATCGTCGTTGTCTTCTCTCTTCCTGTTTTTTCTGACGGGACAATTCTTTTCGCCGTTTTTCGCCTTTATAAGCTCCAGCATGTTTTGGCAAAATACCCTCCTTATTCCAAAAAAAGTATACCACGGAAAGGAAAAGAATTCCAATTCTATTTATTGAAATGAAAGCGGAATATCGATTACCAATTGGAAGCCACACGTTTTTCAAAATAGGAGTCAACGAGGAGGACAACCAGGCTAATCATCGATAGCACCAAGGAAATCCTATGCCCGGTGAAGATTGTACCTTATAATCTCGTATAACGATCTGGATTCTTGCCTTGAAGACTTCGGGAAGGAAGAGTTGAGAAAGAGGGATTATTTCTTTCACCCACAACCGAACACTAATCCCATTATGGAAGGGGATTTCTGGGCAGGCAATCGTAAGAAGTTATTGAGCGAAGGCGTATTCTTACTCCAGTCGTATGTCCTGAATAAGATCAACCCTCCAGACACTGCCTAAAACACCACTATTTTATCGGGAGAAAGGCAATTGAATAGGGAGTCAACCCTTTGTGATGCCGGGAGAAGAATTTCTTAATCGGGCTGGCTATTCGAGAAAATTGGTCCCCAGGCAAAGTGTAGGAAACGATGAGCTCCAACCTCCTGGAAATTTATATCATTGAAAAAGATAAAGATTACTGGTCGAACTGTGCACAATCAAAAGCCGAACGATTGTATGGGGCGGATGAGATAGAGTTTAATCAACTTTTAAAGTATAATAAAGATGTGGATTTGGATCGCGACTTTATACGAAGAGGAGAATAACCATGAAGAAGAGTACGTCTCTGTTCTTGTTGCTTGTCTTCGGCTTTCTATCTCTGGTCTGGTCTGGAGAAGGAATTGCGGGCACTCTTCAAGATGTCAAAAGAAGGGGTAAACTAATTGTAGGAGTAAAAACCGACTATCCCCCTCTTGGTTTTTTGGATAAGAAGGGAGTTAATAAGGGATTCGACATTGATATTGCCAAGGCACTTTCAAAGGAACTCTTTGGCAACGAGGAGGCGATTCAATTCGTGCCCGTCACCTCAGGAAACCGGATTACCTATCTGACTTCAAGGAAGATTGACATTATCGCGGCCACCTTGACCATCACAGAGGATAGAAAGAAAGAGGTTGATTTCAGTAACCCTTATTTCATAACCGCCCAACTAATCTTGGTCCGAGGGGACAGCAAGATTACAAAATACGAAGACTTAGCAGGAAAGAAGGTGGCTACCATCCGAGGTTCTACAGGCGATATTGCTATCGGAGAACTGGTCCCTACAGCGGAGCGGGTTAAATTCGAAGGTAATTTCGAAGCACTCCAGGCCTTGAAAGAGCGTCGTGTGGAAGCGTTTGTGCAAGACTTTGTTCTTCTTTTCAATCTTCTTCAGAAAAATCGGGGTTTAAGAATGGCGAGTTTGCAACCCTTCCGTCCTGCACGATACGGCCTGGCAGTCAGGAAAGGGGACAAGGAATGGCTCGACTTTATCAATTCAACATTAGTAAAGATGAAGGAAACAGGCGAGTATGAGAAACTTCTTGAGAAATGGTTTGGTTTGGAGGCAAAGGCTTTATGGAGGTTGTTTAAGGAGTGAAGTATTGAAGAGGTTAAACTCTTCATGATTCTCGATATATTTTTTGTCGTTGTCGTACGCCCCGTAGTCATTTCCACATCGAATTAGGGGACGTTGCTTCTAAGACAACTTGATAATGTGGGGATGCAGAGTTAGTCGGCGGAAAAAGGGAATAGAATAAATATCCCAATGGGCTTTAGAACCAACGTTTCCCCTCGCTATAATCATGTTCATCTCGCAAGCCTCAATAGAAGACGCAGAAGCCATCCTCAAACTGCAAAAGATCGCTTATCAGAGCGAGGCACAAATCTACAATGATTTTTCCATCTCGCCTTTGACGCAAACGCTCGACCAAATTAAAGCCGACTTTGCTACCAAAGTTTTTCTCAAAGCCGTGGCAGGCGGCGATATCGTTGGCTCGGTGCGCGGTTATCAAGAGAAAGGTACGTGCTATATTGAGCGACTGATAGTGCAGCCGGCCTTGCAAGGTCAAGGTATAGGAACGGCATTGATGAGGCATATAGAGTCAGTCTTCGCTGAAGCGAAACGGTTTGAGTTGTTTACGGGCCATAGAAGCGAAAGGAACATCCGTCTGTATCAGAAACTTGGCTATCAGGCATTTAGGCACGAGCCAGCCACTGAGAGTTTAACGTTTGTATTCATGGAAAAGAGAAGGAAGTAGGCTGGGCAGAATTCGAACCTCAAACCCAGGCTATCGGTCTTAATGATTCACCTTCTCGATCTTCACGGCACACACTTTAAATTCCGGGATCTGGGCGATCGGATCGAAGGCGGGATTGGTCAGCCTGTTGGCCGCACTCTCAACAAAATGAAAGGGAATAAAGATCGTATTCCGCTCCATCCGTTCGCTGAGGTCGGCTTTAATCTCAATTTCTCCCCTTCTTGAAAAAACCTTAATCCTCTCTCCCTGAATAATCCCCAATTCCTTGGCCTGTCTGGGATTGATCTCTGCAAATCCCTCTTCCACCTCTTTGTTTAATGAGGGAGAGCGACGCGTCATGGTCCCGGTGTGATAGTGAACGTATATCCTTCCGGTAGTCAGGAAATAGGGATATTCCTTATCCGGCAGCTCCTCAGGGGGAAGATACTCAATCGCATGGAACAGGCCCAGACCCCGGCTAAATCGATCCTTATGGAGATAAGGCGTGCCTGGATGTGCCCGGTTCGGACAAGGCCAATGAAGCCCCTCCGTCTCAATCCGGTCATAATAGATGCCACCGTAGCTGGGCGTTACCTGGGCCACCTCTTCAAGAATTTTAGACGGATCATCATAACGCATGGGGTAACCCATCCGGGTCGATAGGTCACAGATGATGTCCCAATCCTGCCGAGACGACCCAATCGGCTCAATCGCTTTTCTGACCCTTTTGACCTTCCTCTCCGTATTGGTGAAAGTGCCATCCTTTTCAGCGAAGGACACACCTGGAAGAACCACGTCTGCCAGCCTTGCCGTCTCAGACATGAAGATATCCTGAACGACCAGAAAATCGAGGGCCTCCAGGGATTTCTCCACATGTTGAATATCAACATCGCTAACCATGGGGTTCTCCCCCAGGATAAACATGGCCTTCACCTCTCCTGCCATGGCCGCTTTCAACATCTCTGTCAATGTCATTCCAGGTTTGGTAGAGAGTTTTGTCCCCCAGGCTTTTTCGAATTTTTCAGCCATCTGACCATCGGAAACAGGCTGATTGCCAGGATACACATTCGGGAGCCCGCCCATGTCACACGCCCCTTGTACATTGTTCTGGCCCCGAAGTGGGTTGACCCCTGTGCTCTCTCTTCCGATCTGTCCGCAGAGCATCGCCAGGTTGCACAGAGATTTGACGTTATCCACTCCTGTAATGTGTTGGGTGATCCCCATGGCATAAATGATGGAGGATGATTTCGATCGGGCGTACAGATCTGCAATTTTTCTGATATCCTGCGCCCGAACGCCCGTGATCTTTTCGACATTTTCCGGCGTGTATTTCTCCACTACCTTTCGGAACTCCTTGAAACCCTCTGTCCGCTCTTCGACGAATTTGCGGTCGTACCATCCCTCTTTGAGAATAACATTCAAGATCCCATTGATCAGGGCAACATCTGTCCCCAGCTGATGACGGACAAAAATATCTGCATAGAAAGAGAGCTGAATCTTTCTCGGATCCGCGACAATGAGTTTGGCCCCTTTCTCCTTTGCCTTAAGAATCCTCGAGCCGATGAGGGGATGGGCTTCCGAGGTATTGGACCCGATGATGAAGATGCACTTGGAGTTCTCGATCTCGGCGATGGAGTTCGTCATGGCCCCACTTCCAAAGGCGGCGGCTAGCCCAGCCACCGTGGAGGAGTGTCAGAGCCTTGCACAGTGGTCGACATTATTCGTTCCCACCACTGCCCGGGCCAGTTTCTGGAGGAGGTAATTCTCTTCATTGGTGCACTTGGCCGAGGTCAGAAAAGCGATTCTGTCGGGCCCGTTCTCCTCTTTAATTTTCTTGAGGCGAGAAGCGACCGTGTCAAGGGCCTCATCCCAGGTGGCTTCTTTGAATTGCCCATCTTTCTTGATCAGGGGTTTCGTCAGCCTTTCGCTATTCTGGACGAATTCGTGGACATTCCAACCCTTGATACAGAGCCCTCCCTGGCTGACAGAGTCTGTCTTACAGGGTTGGGCACCGACAAGCTGGCCGTCCAGGACCTCTAAATAAAGTCCGCACCCACACCCACAATAACCACACGTCGTTAAAACTGTCTTGTACTCCATCTTTACCCCTTTGCTATTTGTTCACATCCGACAACTCTAAGGTCACCTCTCCCAAGAGATTGAGAGGCGATTTTCCCTCCGAAGATTCCCCTGTCCTGTAATCGAAGTATTCTTTGACGATCTCGTTTATCTTCTTGTAGAGCGTTCTCACCGGAATGTTCGAAGGACAGGCCTCTTCACACAGGCCGCAGTCGATGCACCTGCCCACCATATGGACCGCGCGGCTCAGGTGAAAGGTAGGATTCTCAGGAGGCAGTTTGCCGGTTAAGATAAAATTTCGGTCCTCGAGGCTACAGACCTCGCAGAAACACATGGGACAGACATCCCTGCATCCATAACATTTGATGCATTTATTGAATTGATTCAACCAGTAGCTCAGCCTCTCCTTCTGGTTCATCCCTTCGATCTTTTGCAACCGCTTGCTCTTTGCAATCCCTTCTGTCTTCTCCCCCACTACCCAATCTGATGGATAGGGTTTATAGCACTCGCACAACTGAGCCAATTCGGAAGAACAGGCAACTCCGACGGGGATGACTCGATCCCGGTGAAGCTGATTCCACTTAAGAAGTTCTGTTATTCCCCTCTCGTCGCATCCCCTCACCATCACTCCAAAAGTGAGATCAGGGTATTGACCGGAAACCTTGAGGAGAGCTTTATTCAAGGGATACCTGACGTCTCCCACGACCAGTGTTTCCATCTCGCCTAAATTTTCACGACTGAACATAAAGGGCGCGGGGTGGCCATGTTCCATCTTCAGACCGATGAAACCATCGATCTTATTTTCTTCGAGCAGCTTCCTCACTCTTGCCTGCATTGCTTTCATCTTTGCTCCCTGCCTCTGTTAAATCAAGCTCAAATGCCAAACCATTTTCCAAATCCCCCTCTTCCCCCGTTTGCTAAAGGGGGGTTGGAGGGATTTAATAAGTCGTTCTCAGATGCGACGGTCCCATCTCTTTAACCTTCTGAGTAAAGTTTCGGATCACCTCGGCAAACCTCACGCCTTCCGCTGAGGAGATCCAATCGAGATACAACCTCTCTTCCTGAAACCCTGTAAACCTCAAGAGCTCCTTCAATACGGCCACACGCTTGATGGTCATATAGTTTCCTTTGATATAATGGCAGTCTCCGATGTGACAGCCAGCCACCAACACTCCGTCCGCCCCTTTCTGAAAGGCCTTCAGGATATGGTGCGGAGAAATAGTCGCCGTACACATGACGCGGATCGTCCGCGTATTCGCCGGATACTGTAACCGGCTGACCCCAGCCAGGTCCGCACCTCCGTAACTGCACCAGTTACACAAAAAAGCGATGATCTTGGGCTCGAAACCCGGTACGCTTTGAGCTTCCTTTGCCATACGATCTCTCCCTTATCCGGGAAAATGATAATTGCAGTTCTTAAAAATAGCTTTCAAATCCCCCCATCCCCCCTTTTCTAAAGGGCGATAAAGGGGAATTTTCGTCACATTGTCTCAAAGGCCTTCTCAATCTGGGCGTAGATCTGATCGAACCTGAATCCTCTGAGAGCGATGCTTCCCGAAGAACAGGTGGCGGCGCATCCCCCGCATCCTTTACAAAGGACCTCATTGACTTCACACTTCGCCTTCTCATCCACATAGGAGATGGCGGTGTAGGGGCAGACATCGAGGCAGCCCCGGCAGCCCACGCAAAGGTCCTTGTCGATGTAAGCGATCGCCCCTTCTGTCTCCAGCTTCTCCTTGGAGAGGATCGTGCTTGCCCTCGAAGCCGCGGCATTGGCCTGGGAGATGCTTTCTTCAATACTCTTCGGATTATGACAGAGGCCGCATAAATAGACTCCCTCCGTTGCAAAATCGACGGGTCGAAGTTTCATATGGGCTTCCAAAAAGAAGCCATCCTGATTGATAGGAACCTTGTAGAATTGAGAAAGGACCTTATTATCCTCAGGAGGAAGGACCGCCGTGGCCAGCTGCAAAAGATCCGTATCGATGGCAAACCTCTCTCCAAGGAGGGCATCTTTAATCTCCACCTGCAAAAGATCCTTTCCATGCCCCCGAACCTTTGTCACCACCGGTGAGTCTTCTGGATCGAATCGAAGGAACACGATCCCTTTCTCCCTGGCCTCATTGAAGAAGTCCTCCATCAGCCCGTAGGTCCTCATATCCCGGTAGAGGATATAGATATTCATCTCAGGGTTGAGTTCCTTCAGTCTCAGAGCATTCTTGACCGACTTTGCGCAGCAAACTCGGCTGCACCACGGGTGTTCCTCATTCCGTGAACCGACACACTGAATCATCACGACATTATCGCAGTTCGCATATCTTTCAGGATGAAGAGCCAACCCCTCTTCTAGTTCAAGGCCCGTCAGCACCCGCTCATCTTTTCCGTAATAATATTCTTCCGGCTTGAACTCCTGGCCGCCAATGGCGAGAATGGTGACACCATGCCGGATTTCTTCTTCGGTTCCGTTTCCCACATTCAATCGGGTCACAAAATTTCCAACGTAACCGGAAGAATCAACCACCCGACTTCCGAGATGGACTCGGATCTTGGGATGGTTCGTGATTCTGTCAATCTGTTGATGCAGATAGGCCTGCACATCTCCTCCATTTATGGTCCTGTGAATCCGATTGGCAATTCCTCCGAGCCGTTCCGACTTCTCAACCAGGCTGACTTCAAACCCCTGGTCAGCAAGGTTCAGGGCACTTGCCATCCCTGCCATCCCCCCTCCGATCACAAGAGCGCTCGGCGTGAGATCAACCGCCATCCGCTTCAAGGGCTCGATCAATCTCGCCTTGGCCACGGCCATCCGGACCAGATCCTTTGCCTTCTCCGTGGCCCCCGTCGGATCCTGAGCATGGACCCATGAACATTGATCCCGAATATTCGCCATCTCAAAGAGGTACTGATTGAGCCCACCTTCTTTCAGGGTCTCTCTGAAGAGGGGTTCATGTGTCCTGGGACTGCAAGAGGCCACCACCACACGGTTGAGCCGATGTTCCAAGATTTTCTGTTTGATGATTTCCTGAGTATCCTGGCTGCAGGTATAGAGATTGTTATCCGTAAAGACCACATTGGGAAGGGCCTTTGCGTACTCGGTGACATCCGGAACGTTCACCACACCCGCAATATTGATTCCGCACTTGCAGACAAAAACCCCGATCCTCGGCTCCTCTCCTGCAACGTCCTTCTCCGGAGGATACTCCTTCTTCCTCGTAAGGGTATGCCTCGCCGAGGCGAGTAAAGCCGAAGCCCTGGCCGCTGCGCCGCTTGACTGCATCACGGTTTCCGGAATATCTTTAGGACCGTTGAAGGCCCCGCATGAGAATACTCCATCTCTCGACGTGTCAACGGCCATGAATTCACGGGATTTGCAGAATCCGTATTGATCAAGCTCGATTCCGAGCTTCTCAGCCAGTTCCCTGCCTTCCTTGGGTGGATGAAGACCGGCCGAGAGAACCACCAGGTCGAAAGGCTCTCGCCGTGTCTTACCGTCTTCCGTCGTAAATCGGACAGAGAGCTCGCCTGTTCCGTCAAGTTCTTCGATGCCGTATACCTTGGAACGGACGAACCTCACCCCGTGAACCGTCTTCGCCTGTTCATAGTATCGATCGAAGTCCTTCCCATAGGTCCGCATGTCCATGAAGAAGATGGTCGAATCGAGAGGCTGCTCGCTGTGCTCTCTCGCTATTTCAGCCTCCTTGATCGCAAACATGCAGCAGACAGAGCTGCAGAAGCCGCACCCATTCGCCGGATCCCTCGACCCCACGCACTGAATCCAGGCAACCCTTCGGGGAGCCTTTCCATCGGAGGGCCTTCGCAAATGGCCTTCAAAAGGACCCGAGGCGCTCAATATCCGCTCGAACTCCGTCGAGGTCACCACGTTTGGCAATCTTCCGTAACCCAGTTCATAAAGAGGAGTGGGATCATATTCCTCGAAGCCTGGGCTAACGATGACGGCTCCCACCTCGAATTCCGAGATCGTGTCTTCCCGTTTGTGATCGATGGCCTGGGCCTTACACGCAGCGACGCACATCAAGCACTCACAACAGATGCCGCAGTTAAGACACCTCTTCGCTTCCTCCAGGGCCTGCTTTTCTGAAAACCCGAGCTCCACCTCTTCAAAACCAGCTTTCCTCCTTGCCACGGAAAGATGCTGCATGTGCTGCCGAGGGCTTGTCTCTTGACCGAGAGGGATTCCACTGAGGTCCCATTGTTTGGCCTTCTCACGTAACTGCCGACCCTGCCGTAAATCCTCACCTCGCAGATAACGATCAATCGATTCCGCTCCGCGCTTTCCGGCCTCCACTGCGCCAATGGCGATCCACGGACCGGTCTGCGCATCACCACCTGCAAAGACGCCCTGCCGACTCGTAGCCAAGGTGAGAAGATCGACATCTACCGTCCCAGCCTTCGTGACTTTAACTCCGCTCGATTCCAAGAAACCCGCCTCAGGAACCTGACCGATGGCCACGACGACCATGTCCGCACCGACATAAAACTCAGATCCTTCGATAGGCACAGGCCGACTCCTGCCGCTGGCGTCAAGAGGACCCAAACGCATCCGGATACACCGTAACCCCCTCACCTTTCCCTCTTCCTCCACCAATACCTCAATCGGAGCGGCAAGATAGGTGATGGTCACGCCTTCAGATATGGCGGCCTCTATCTCTTCATCACTGGCCGGCATCTCCTGCCTGGACCTCCGATAGAGAATGCTCACCTCTTTCGCCCCCAGCCTTAAAGCCGATCGAGCTCCATCGATGGCGACATTCCCACCCCCGACTACCACCACCTTCTGGCCGATCTCCATCTTCCTGCCAAGATTAAAATCCCGCAGAAATTTCACGCCCGAAACAACTTCCTTGGCGCCCTCGCCTCTGATGTTGAGGGGTAAATTACCATGAGCGCCCATCGCCAGAAAGACCGATTTGTAGCCCTCTTCGAAAAGCCCATCCAACGTCAGGTCTCCGCCAATGGGGGTGTTTACCCTGATCTCTACCCCGAGATCTGTCACGGCCTTGACCTCATCGGCCAGTATATCCCTTGGCAATCGATACTCAGGAATCGCTACAGAAAGCATTCCGCCCACAACGGGCAATGCCTCAAAAACCGTCACCCCATAACCGCGCAATGCCAGATAGTAAGCGCACGCCAGCCCGGCTGGTCCGGAACCCACCACGGCCACTCGTTCAGGCCTTCGTTCAGCAACCGTAGTCTTCGTATCACCGTTACCGGACTTCACCCGGTCTGCCACATAACGCTTGATACCGCAAATGGCAACGGGTTCATCGACCAATTCACGATTGCATACCCCCTCGCAAGGGTGAGGGCAGATCCGACCCAATATTCCGGGGAAGGGAAGGTCTCTCTTGATAACCTCCAAAGCATCCTGATACCTCCCCTGAGAAGTGAGGGCAACATAACCTTGGACGTTCACACCAGCGGGACATGCCATCGTACAAGGCGGTCTCTCCGCCTTTTCGATGGCATAGACATTGGGAATCGATTGGGCATAGGGAATATATGTGGCCTTCCTCTTGGCCAAGCCCCCCTGATATTCACTGGGCAGTTCAACCGGACAAACCCGAGGACATTCGCCGCAACCGGTGCACTTCAGCGGGTCGATAAATCTGGAGTGCTCCTTCACGCGCACCCGATACCGACCCGGTTCACCTTCTACCTCCAATACCTCGGAATAGGACAAAATTTTTACGTTCAGATGGCGACCAAGCTCCACGAGCTTGGGAGAGAGGATTCACATGGCGCAATCGTGAGTGGGAAAGGTCTTATCCAACTGAGCCATGACCCCTCCGATGCCAGGAGCCCTCTCTACCACGTAGACGAAATAACCCGATTCGGCCAGGTCGAGAGAGGCTTGAATTCCGGCAATGCCTCCTCCCACCACCATGACGGCTCCAACCTTGTCACTCTTTGTCGACAACGCAACCCGATCCATAAGTTCTCCTAACTGAATTTCAGATTTGAGATTTTAGATTTCAGATTTAAAAACCGAAATCTGCAATCTGCGATCTAAAATTTGTTCGCTACTTTTTCCGCCGAATACAAAACGCTCTCTTTGTGCGATCTCCTTCACGATTCGTGGAATCGCGCGTTCCACCGATGGAGTGCAGGTCTCAGAGAAAGTCTGATTGTCCTCGATCTCGATAGCATAAATTCGAATTTCTCTGGGAACGTGCATTCCCAGGCGTTTACCTAACTCCAAGGCCGTGGCCAAGTTGATGTCATGGGGACAACTCAAATGGAGCGTTGATTGGAGGTCCTCAAGACTCAACGGATAGAGTTCTCCCGGCTTTCCCTCCTTGGTCTTGATGCTGTCCACGATGATCAATCGATCATAGGAATCAATAGCTTCCAGGATATCGATATTAGCAAAACTCGCCTCCTCGACATGGACATCCTCCTCTGTTACCTTCTCTCCAAGCTCCCTCACAACCTTCAGGCCAACAGAGTCATCTTTCAGTATCGAATTGCCTAATCCTAATAACAGAGTTTTCATCGTCTCAATCCGCCAGTTCCAAAAGGCACACCTAACTGCCTTTTCAACATAAAATCAGGGTCAGCCCCTAGTAATCGTCCTCAATATCTCCCCCTGAGGGCCCTTGATGACCACCTGCAATGGCATCTGTCCCGGCAGGGAATGGGTTGCACAGCTGAGGCATGGGTCATAGGCGCGAAAGGCCATTTCGATCCTGTTGAGAAGGCCCTCCGTGACAATGGTACCTGCCTTGATCAGGCCTTGCGCGGCCTTCCGGATAGACATGCATATCGGAGCGTTATTATTGGTCGTCCCGACGATGAGATTCACCTTGGTCACCATTCCTTTTTCATCGGTCTTGTAATGATGATACAGAGTTCCTCTCGGTGCCTCCACCACTCCAACGCCTTCATCAGGAATCTTATTCGGGATAATTCTCACCTTGGGGTCTGTGATCTCGATATCCTGAACCAGCTCCAACTGCCTTTCCGCGGCATAGAGGAGTTCTACCAATCTCGCCCAGTGCATGGCTAACGTTGAGTGGACTGGTTTCCCTCCCAGAGTATCGAAATATTTCTCGTAAGCCTCCTGGGCCAAAGGGGTGGCCATCCCATCCGCTACATTGAGCCGTGCCAGTGGTGCCGCCCGGTAGACTCCGCTTTTCGGACCCTCCACAAAACCTTTCCACCCAATCTTCTTAAGGAACGGAAACTTTAAATAGGACCATGGTTCTACATGTTCCTTGATATGCTGGAGGTAGTCCGCCGGTTTGAATTTGGCAATCTCCTTGGCTTCGGTGTCAACGACTCGGACCATGCCATCGTAGAAGTTAACCTTATTGTTTCGGTCCACAAGTCCCATATAATTCGTCACGGTCTGATAGGCATCACTCAGAATGAGATCTACATACGCCTGGTTTTTCAGGACTACATCGTCGAAGAGCTTAAGTCCGAATTTTGCGAATTCCAGGTTCACCTTGGCCATTTCTAAAATCTTCTTCCGCTCCTCCTCGGTGATACCTTTGCTCACCCCTCCGGGCAGGCTCCAAACCAGATGGGTGGCGCGTCCAGCAATGGTTCTCTGGATATCTTGAGAATAGGCTCTGTTCTTGATCACCTCTTTTCCGATCTCTAAGCCAACCTTGCTGATCAGACCAAGGATATTCCTTTCAGCAGGCTTTGCATCAGGACCCAGCACGAAATCGGGAGCTGCCAGGGCATAAAAATGAAGGGTGTGGCTATGGACATAATGGGCAGAATAGAAAAGCTCCCGAAGCTTTTTGGCCACCCGCGGAGGGTCAGTCTTATAAACGGCATCTACGGCCTTACCCGAGGCCAAATGGTGTGCCCCAGGTCAGACGCCGCAGATCCGAGGGACGATCCGGGGAAGGATTTCCACCGGTCTTCCCAAGCAGAAGACCTCGAATCCTCTCAGTTCAGGGACCTGAAAGTAAGCGTTCTCCACATTCCCCTGGTCGTTCAGAAAAATCTCGATCTTGCCGTGTCCTTCTAATCGGGTGATCGGATCAATCGATATCGTTTTCATGGAAACCTCTTCTTCCTTAATGCCGAAGCGGGCAAGCCGAAGCGATAAAATGTCCCCAAAGGATCGACGATTCCATCGATGATCTTTTCGATCTGACCGGGGTCCTGAGAATCGATGATGGAACTAACCGCGCTTAACATCTTGGCCCCTTGGTCCGTCACATCGGGCGGAGGTCCGTAACATCCTTCACAGGGCATGTTGGACCGAATGCAACGAGGTGGGTCGCTGCACCCGCCCCGGGTTGCCGGGCCAAGACAGATGAGCCCCTGCTCCAAAAAACAGCGTTCGGGATCGAATAAAATCTCTTGAGGACGGTAAAAAACCTTTACCTTCTTCTCCTCCCTTTTTCTTGGGCACGAATCGCAAAGAGCCTTATCGAGGGCACCAACGACAGCTCCCTTGGGAGGCAAATTCCCTGTTACGATGGCCTGAACCACTTCGAGGATACGAGCAGATTCCGGAGGACAGCCAGGTAAATAGTAGTCCACCTCCACCACCTGATCTAAGGTCATGACCGCATCGTAAAATTTGGGCAATTTCAGTTTCCCCTCTGGGACGGAGGTGATCTCCTGAGGGTAGACTCCCTTCTGGGAAGCCGTAGAAGGAGATCCGTGATAGACAAAATCCAGAATATCCTGTCTCCTCTTCTCATTGGCAAGCCCCGGGATTCCGCCCAACTGGGCGCAGGCCCCCAAGGCCACCATCACCTTCGACTTCTGACGAAGCAGTTTAGCAATATGTTCGTTCTCCGAATTTCGAACGGCGCCACTGAAGAGGCAAACGTCGATGCTTTTGTCGGCCATCTCCTCCACATCGCGATATTTGAAATCCAAGGCAACGGGCCAAAAGAGGATATCCGCAGCCGCCGCGATATCGAGCAACTTCTCATGGGTGTCCACCACGGCGACATCACAACCCCCGCAGGCTGCACCCCAATAAATCGCAAACTTCAATTTCCCCATAACCCTGTCCCTTCCTGCCCTCAGGAAAATTGTCTGAGGGGACCTAATCTCCGAAGTTCTTCTGTGATCTCGCCCACCAGGCCGGCAAAACGCTTCCCCTCAGCCACGGAGACCCACTCCAACCTCAACCTTTCCTTTTCCAGACCGAACTGCTCCAACGTCTTCTGAAGCAACCGGTAGCGCCTCAAGGCATTGTAGTTTCCGTTTCGATAGTGACAGTTTCCCAGGTGGCATCCCAGGATCACAACTCCATCAGCCCCTTTCTTGAAGGCCTCAATGATCACCTCTGGATCAACAGAACCGGAACACATGACCCGAATGAGTCGGAGGTTTGGAGGGTACGAAGCCCCTTCAACCCCGGCTGAATCTATCCCCATCTGGGAACTCCAGTTGCAGTAAAATCCAATAATCTTTGGCTCAAAATTATCCATCGGCAACCTCTTATTCTGGTTTGGCCTCTTGGCGATTTAGAGAATTCGGGTCATCCAAAATACTCTATGGCCTCTCAGCCTACCGGTTATCAGAATATCAGGATATCGGGTTTAATAATTCTTGAAGTCTTTTGCTGACACCCCGATGATCCGGTATCCTGGTCTTCCGGTACCCTTTTTGCCTTAGGCTCCGAGATACGCGCCTACCATAGCCATCATTTGTTCTTTCTTAAACCCTTTGAGTTGCGCTGCACCCGTTGGGCACGCACCGCAGCAAGTCCCACAGCCCTTACAGACGAGCTCATCCACTTTAGCCACGTTCTCTTCTGGGACAACGGCAATCGCACCGTAAGGGCAAAGGGCTTCACAAACCTTGCAGCCGCAGCAAACCGATTCCTTTACCGTAGAGACAATTCCGTCAGTGAGCAGGGACTCACGAGATAGAAGGGTCATGGCCCGCGAGGCCGCGGCCTTACCCTGATAGATGCTTTCCACAATCGAGATAGGGCTTCGGGCCATCCCTGCCACAAAAATCCCCTCTTGCATGAAATCGACCGTGCTCAATTTCTCGTAGGCTTCCTTAAAGAAACCATCCTCGTTCAAAGGAACACGAAGGATCCTGGAGAGGATGTGGTTATCCTCAGGCGGTAAGACGGCTGAGGCCAGCACCAGCAGGTCCGCATCGATCTCCATACGCTCGCCGAGGATGATGTCATGGACCGTCACCCTAAGGATATCTCCCACGGCCTTCACCTCTGGCATTCGATCCAAGTCGTAGCGAATGAAAATAACCCCTTTCTCCCTCGCCTCCTGATAGTAGGATTCTCGAAACCCATAGGTTCTCATATCCCGATAGAGGATATAAACGTTCATCTTAGGATTGAGGGTCTTGAGGCTGATCGCGTTCTTGACGGACTTGGCACAGCAAAGTCTGCTGCAATAAGGCCTTACCTCGTTTCGAGAACCCACACACTGAATCATCGCAATCGTTTGACTTTGGGCTACCCTTTCGGTTCTCCGATCGATCTCCTCCTCCAACTCCACTGAAATCATGACCCTGGGATCCTGGCCGTACAGATATTCGTCGGGTTTGTACTCTCGACCTCCTGCGGCAATGATCGTCACTCCATGTTTGATCTCCCTTTCTTCTCCCGAGGTTGTCTTGACACGACTCGTGTAATCCCCCACTCGGCCTTGATAGGCCGTCAATTCAGAATTCTTATGGACGTGGATTTTAGGAAACCCTTTCACCTTTTCAATAAGATCGGAAAGGTAAGCCTGAACGTTACCTCCTTCCAAGGTGTGTTGAATCCTCAAGGCATGGCCACCTAATTGGGTCGTTTTCTCCACTAAGTGAACATCGAACCCTTTTTCGGCCAGACTGATAGCGCTCACCATTCCGGTAATCCCTCCGCCTACCACCAGGGCTGAAGGATTCATGGTTTTGGAGAGGCGGTACAAGGGTTCCAGGAACCGCGCCTTGGCCACTTCCATTCTAATCAGGTCCTTTGCTTTCATCGTGGCCTTTTCAGGATCATGACTGTGAACGCGAGCACACTGGTCCCTGAGGTTGACCATCTCCATCAGATACGGGTTCAGGCCAGCTTCTCGCAACGTTTCCTGGAAGAGAGAACCATGGGTGAAAAAGGAACAGGATCCGATGACCACCCGGTTGAGCCCATGAACTTTTATGGCCTCCTTCATCTCATCCCGGAACTCCTCTGAACAAGCGTATCGCCTTTGATCGCAGTACGCGACTTCCGGAAGAGCGCTGGCAAACTGTGTTAGTGAAGCAACGTCAACCGTCTTTCCAATATAATCCCCGCATTGGCAGAGAAAGACCCCCACCTTCGGTGCCTCTCCAGATGTATCCCTCTCGGGAGGATAGCTTTTTTGAGGAACGTGATCGAATTTGGCTTTTGCTAAAATCCCCAAGGTATCTGCAGCCGCCCCACTGGCCTGCATGGCAGACTCGGTCATATCGTTGGGGCCACCAAAAGTCCCACAAACAAGGAAACCCTGCCTTGAGGTCTCAAGAGGAGAAAATGGCGACGCCCAGCAAAAGCCATAAGGGTTGAGCTCAATGCCAAATTCGCGACTCAATTTTTTGGCGGTGACTGCGCATTCGAGGCCGATGGATAGGCCTACCATATCGAACCGAGCAGTCGATACCCCACCTGTTTCACTGGTATAGGTGACCACAAGGCCTTTTCCATCGCCTGCTGCTTCGACCTTGGAAACGCCACTGCGGATATATTTTACTCCGTACTGCTCCTTTGCCCGGCTGAGATACCGTTCCGAATCCTTGCCGTAAGGCCTTTGGTCCATGAAGAAGATGGTGGGCTCAAGATCCTTTACATACTCCTTGGCAACTATGGCCTCTTTGAGGGTAAAGGAACAGCAGGCTGCAGAACACCAGGGGTTCCCGATTTTGGGATCTCTGGAACCCACACATTGAATAAAGGCAATGCGGCGAGGTATCCTGCCGTCGGAGCAAAAGAGGCCTGTTCGCTCATGGATCATCCTTTCAAACTCAACGGCTGTGACAACGTCTTTATACTTTCCATAGCCGAACTCAGGCAATGGGCTCGGGTCAAAGAGCTTAAATCCGATGGCCATGATCACGCCTGCCACGTCAAGCTGAATCTCTTCGGGATCGGACTTGAGGGGTACAGCGTAAAGTGGAAGCTTGTCACAGATGGGGCAGCCTCGCTCGTTCATTTCGGGAAAACGCTGAATCGTGGCACTGAAGTGACCGGGCTCTCCTTCGACCTTCACGACCTCTCCGTGGCGAAACAGAGTGATCCGGGGATGGGTGATGACCTGGAACGCCTTCTCACTCACCTGGCACAGCATGCACCTGTTGCACTCCTCGACCCCTTTGCAACAGTTGTTCGCTGCTGCACCCATCAAATTGCCTCTTCTCTCTACCAGATTGACATGGTACCCTGATTCAGCCAGATCGAGTGAGGCTTGAATTCCGGCAACCCCAGCGCCTATCACCAACACGGAACCTATCTTTCCATCCATGGTCCCCATTCCCTTTCTTTGCAATTCAGACACTGGACTTCAGACTTTAGACACCAGACTTTTCCACTTGATAGCCATATGCATTAAAAGCGCTAATTCATCTGCTAACCGCCATGCCTTTATCTTTGTGCAATCTCTGGTCACTTTCCACGTTCAGTCTCATGTCTGAAGTCTAAGGTCTAATGTCTGAAGCACATTCCATTTCTATCCCATCCCTGAAAGAAGTTATGCCAGCTCTTTGGCAACCCGACTCAATAATTCTCCTGGGTTAAGGGTGAAAGGTTTTCCCTTCTTGGCCACAATCGATTTCATCAATCGATGCCTCACCTTTTGGGAGAATCTATCCAGTTCCTTCGCCTTTTGGAGAAAAGAGGAATCAACATATCCGTTCTTTACTGCCATATCCCTCAGCACCCGCATGATATCGGTAAATTTCACATTTTGTGGGCAGTGTCCACTGCAAGTGAAGCACTGGGTACAGTACCAGATGAAATCAGAGGAAAGCACCCTTTCCTTCATCCCCATCAGGACCATCCGAATGATCTTCCTTGGATCGAAGTCTTCGGAAACCTCGCTCACAGGGCACCCTGCGGTGCAAACTCCGCAGGCATAGCAAACCTTCAGCTTCTCTCCTCCGGGCTGACTCGCCACCTCATACTTGAACTTGGGGTCTAACTCCGAAGACCGTATAACGTTTTTTGTTCCCTTTGGTTTTTTTTCAACTTTGGCCAATGTTCCCACCTCCCCGTCTGCAAGGATATCAATCGCTTACACGGAACGAACCTCTATCCAAAATTTTTTTGGCGATCCTGAGTGATGAGTAAAAAAATCCGGAAAAGGAATGTTTGTAACATTCCTACGATAGCCCCTTTTTTTTGTCAAGCAAAAAATGGGTGACCTCTCCGTGAGGCTTACAGAGGGGCAAATAACTATTGACAACAACCCACCATCCCTTATATTTAGTACTTATTCTAACTTTTAAATGTTTCGCACGCAAGGATTTTACGGATGCGGTTTGGGTTCCATATTTCCATTGCCGGAGGGTTCTCCAAGGTGGTTGAAAGAGCCCATGCGAGGGGCTGCGAAACCATCCAATTTTTCTCCCGAAACCCAAGGGGATGGAATTATTCTCCTTTGAATAAAAAGGAGATGGAACAATTCCGGTCCTCCATTCGATCTTCTGCCTTGTTCCCTATCTTTCTCCATATGCCCTACCTACCCAATATTGCCGCCGCTAAATCAAAATTCTACAAACGGTCCGTCCGTTCGATCGCCACGGATCTTCAAAGGGCAGAGCAATTAGGAGCGCAATACCTGATCATCCATATCGGTCACCGGATGGAATCCTCAGAAGATCAGGCGATTGAAACCGTCTCACAAGGGATCAATCAGGCTTTCGAAAAGGTGGAAAATGGGGTGATGCTCCTCATGGAGAATACCGCAGGACAAGGGACGGAGGTTGGCTATACCTTTGATCAGATCAAAAAAATCATAGAGGGAGTTCACGATCATCAAAGAATGGGGGTCTGTCTCGACACCGCCCACACGTTTGAGGCAGGCTATGACCTCTCTGATAAAAATGGAATTGATAGGACCCTGGAAAAATTCGATCAAACGATTGGCCTGAAACGACTCCATCTCCTGCATCTCAATGATTCAAAGACTCCTTTGGGGTCGAGAAAAGATCGACATTGGCACATCGGTGAGGGATGCATCGGATTGGAAGGGTTCAGATATCTGGTCAATCATCCTTCACTAAGCCACCTCCCCGGGATTATGGAAACCCCAAGGAAGGATACCGTTGAAGACCTGAAAAACATGAAGGTGATAAGAAGTCTTACCGCCTAACCTTTGTCCTGCCTTTTCTTTTTCACCCCGGGCGCGCATCGGTAAGGATAAAAGACTCAGGAGGTGATTCAATGGATCCGAAAAATGTGAAATGCGCCGCTGTGATCGGGTCTGGAGTGATGGGCCATTCCATCGCCCAGGTCTTCGCCCAGGCTGGCATTCTGGTGCATTTGGTCGATTTGAAGGATGATCTCGTGGCCCGTGCGCTGGAGTTGGTGAAATCGAACCTCCAGACCTTGGCCGATTACGGACGGGTGAACCCTCAAGAGATCCCAGCGATCCTTGACCGCATCCGGCCAACAACAGACCTGGCAGGCGCAGTCAGGGAAGTGGATTTCATTCAGGAGGCAGTGGCCGAAATTCCTGAAGTCAAGAAAAAAGTCTTTGCCCAATTGGAAGCCGCATGCCGGCAAGACGTGGCCTTGGCCAGTAACACCTCAGGGTTGGACATCTTCAAAATCATAGAAGTCAAAGACCCTTCCCGTGTGGTAGTCGCCCACTGGTTTGCTCCTCCGCATATCATTCCTCTTGTAGAAGTGGTCCCTGGGCCGTCGACGGCTGCGGGCGTTCTGCAATTTACCGCAGGATTGATGGAGAGAATCGGCAAAAAACCCCTGGTGATGAAACAATTCGTTCGGCGCTTCATTGTCAACCGGATTCAGAATGCGATCGTCCGTACTGCTTTGGAGATGGTCACAAACGGCTGGGCAACTCCTGAGCAGATCGATTTAGCTGTGAAGACCAGTCTCGGGATACGCCTTCCCATCGTGGGCGTCGTCCAGAGCCTGGATTTCACCGGACTTAATTTGATCCATGATATGACAAAGGGCACGGTCGGGGAAAACCCCTTCATCGAAGAAAGAGTGAGACAGGGACATCTGGGCGTCAGTACTGCCAAAGGCATTTATGATTATGGCGGGCGGACGGAAGAAGAGATCCTCAGAAAAAGAGATCTTCTTTACCTCAAGATGCTCGATTTTCTCGAAAGCCTGAAGGCATTTAAGCCCGTCTGATTTCGAAGGATGAACTCGAACCCACGCACAAAGAAGTCATGCCTTATGCTGGCAGGAGGAAGAGTCAAAAAATTCCCGTCTGCTATAATCCATACTACCTAACGTTGTAACATTAGCCTCTTGATAATAACCCACTGATAAGGTTAAAAAGTACAAGCGTTTTGACGGAGAAGTACTTCGTTCGCGGAACGTTTCCCCTGGTTTGAACCGTTATTCGTTTTCATAACACTGCTCTTTTAACGAGACAGGAGGGCATAAAGATGGCGTCCAAGTTTATCAGCGAAAGGAATTTAAAGTTCTTGCTTCACGAGGTCTTTGACGTCGGCACGCTGACCCAATACGATTACTATAAAGAATACGACGGCAAAATGCTCGACATGGTCTTAAAGGCAGCCATGGAACTGGCCACGGGACTTCTTTGGCCGATCTGTCAGGAAATGGACCAGAATCCCCCGGAACTCGTTGGGGATCAGATTAAGGTCCACTCCTCGGTGAGAAAGCTTTTGGAGGAATGCGGCACAGGGGGCTGGCTTGGTGACGACATCCCCTTCGAGTGGGGAGGGCAGCAGCTTCCTCAAATGATCGGTATGGGGACCAGGTTTATTTTTTGCGCGGCGAATTATTCGGCGGCGGCCTATACGGGGCTGACCACAGGGGCCGCCCGTCTCATCCTAAACTTTGGAAAAGAGGACCTGAAGAAAACCTATCTCCCTAACATGCTTTCAGGAAAGTGGCAGGGGACCATGGCCTTGACCGAACCCGAAGCAGGAAGTTCACTCGCCGACATCACAACGATGGCAGAACCCACGGATCATGGCTACTACAAGATCAAAGGTCAAAAGATATTCATATCGGCCGGAGACCACGACGGCGCGGACAACGTGATCCATCTCATGCTGGCCAAAATCAAAGGCGCCCCTGCCGGCGTGAAAGGCATCTCGCTCTTCGTCGTCCCCAAAAAGCGGATAGACGAGAAAGGTCAATTGGTTTCCAACGATGTGGTCACCTCCGGAGTCTTTCACAAGTTAGGTTATCGAGGATGTCCCATCGCCCAGCTCAGTATGGGAGACAGCGATAACTGCCGCGGCTACTTGGTAGGGGAGCCCCATCAAGGACTCCTTCTCATGTTTCAGATGATGAACGAGGCACGCATCGGCGTCGGAGCAGGGGCTGCGGCCATTGCTTCGGCCGCGTACTATGCGGCCCTGGACTATACGAAGACGCGACTTCAGGGCAGAAAATTGTCAACCAAGGACCCCACCCTGCCTCAAATTCCTCTCATCGAGCACCCGGACGTGAAGCGCATGCTCCTTTTTCAACGCTCGGTGATAGAAGGCGCTCTCTCTTTGCTGATGCAAGCTGCGAAATATGCTGATCTCGCCATCGTTCTCACCGGAGAAGAAAAGGAAAAGAACGAGCTTTTGTTAGACCTCTTGACCCCGGTTGCCAAAAGCTATCCGTCGGAAATGGGTATCCTCTCGGTCAGCCAGGGGGTACAATGCCTGGGCGGGTCGGGCTACTGCGACGACTATCCCTTAGAACAATATTATCGAGACGCACGGATTCATCCGATCCATGAAGGCACCACGGGCATACAGGGACTGACCCTTCTGGGTCGAAATGTCACGATGAAGGGCGGCAAGGCCTACAAACTCTATCTGGAGAGAGAGGGGAAACATGGTGCAGTCAGGGGCTAATTACTTCATGCAGGGGAAGTTCTGGCCCTCCACTGCGCCTGCCCTGGCGATCCTGTTCACGATCCTCGGTTTTCATCTCCTGGGCGACGGCCTGAACAACATCCTGGAAGGCAAGAGGAACTCATGACAGCGGTGCCGATACTAAAGATTGAAGACCTTCGCACCTACTTTCATTCCCGCAGCAAGCAGGCCTTCATCCGCTCCGTGGATGGGGTCAGTCTCGAGGTCATGAAAGGGCAGACGCTCGGTGTTGTCGGCGAGAGCGGCAGCGGCAAAAGCGTCACTGCCCTGTCCGTTTTGGGGCTCGTCAGTGCGGGGCCGGGTGTGATCAGCGGGAAGATTGGGCTCAGGTCCGACCGCATTCAGAAGGACCTACTCGAGGGCCTGGGGGAGTTTGTGAAGCTCACGACAAAGGACGGCAAGATCATGGAGGTGAGCAAGGACGTCGCGGGGTGGCGGCGAGGCGCTGAGCGCATCATGAGCAAGGTGCGGGGCAAGGAAATCGCCATGACCTTTCAAAATCCCGGATCGTCGCTCAACCCCTTCACGCCCGTCGGAAAGCAGATCACCGAGGCGATCCGACTCCATACATCCACAAAAACCGAGCGGGAGGCCAAGGAGCGCGCCCTATCTTGGCTCCACCGGGTGAAGATCGATTCGCCTCGCCTCAGGTTCGACCATTATCCCTACGGCCTCTCGGGCGGCATGTGTCAACGGATCATGATAGCGATGGCCCTGGCCTCCGAGCCGTCGCTCCTGATCACGGACGAGCCGACAACGGGCCTCGACGCCACCATCCAGTCAAAGATCGTAGATCTCCTTGAGGAACTCAAGTCCGAGCTTGGGATTACGACCATGTTGATCAGTCACGACATCAGCATCATCTCGCAGCTCTCTGACAGCGTTGCCGTCATGTACGGCGGCACCGTGTTCGAGTACGGACCGACAAAAGAAGTCTTATCAAAAAGGGGCAATTCAAAACATCCTTACACATCGGCGCTCCTCGCATCCATCCCGAGCGCGCAGAACATCAGGGAGAAGAGATATCTCCAGGCCATCGAAGGAGATGTGCTCGACACGATCAATATCCCTACAGGCTGCCGGTTCTACAGCCGATGCAGCCGGATGACGGAGAGGATTCGTGAAAGGTGCGTGGGTCATGAGCCCGACCTTCGAGAGACAGGGTCGAGACATAAGGTGAGGTGCTGGTTGTATTTTGATTAAAGGTTCTTATGCCGAAGACAATCCTCGAAGTCATGGACCTTAAAAAACACTTTACGGACCGGAAGGGGCTTTTCCACTCCCTCGGGGAAAGGCATCCGTCCATCCCCGCAGTAGATGGGGTGAGCTTCTACATCAAGGAGAACGAGACCGTTGGGCTGGTGGGCGAATCCGGCTGCGGCAAGACAACCGTTGGCAGGACCATCCTGCGGCTCGAAAAACCAACATCCGGCAAGATCCTCTTTGACGGAAAGGATATCACCAGCATCCCGACCGATGAGCTTAGACGGCTGCGGGGCCAGATGCAGATGATCTTTCAGGACCTGGATGCAGCGCTCAATCCCAAGATGCGCATCCGCGATATTCTTTCTGAAGCGATCACCGTGCATCATAAGATTGATGGTGCCGAGGCAGGAAAGCGTATCAGCGATCTACTCGAGCAGGTGAGCCTCAAGAAAAGCAAGCTGTCCAACTTCCCACACGAGCTTTCGGGTGGCGAAAAACGGCGGGTCGGCGTGGCCAGGGTGCTCTCAGTCGGCGCGAAATTCATTGTTGCAGACGAACCCACGAGCGCCCTTGACGTATCCATCCAGGCTCAGATCGTAAACCTGCTCCGAGACCTTCAGAAGCGCCTTGGGCTCTCGTACCTCTTCATCTCCCACGACCTTCCGGTGGTGGAACTGATCAGCCACAAGGTGGCCGTGATGTATCTGGGCAAGATCGTTGAGATAGGGCTCTCCGACCGGATCGCGAGCAGAGCGATGCATCCCTATACTCATATCCTCTGGTCTTCGCTGGTAGAGAAACAGAACAAAGAGAACCCACAGAAGGCGAAGAGCGTTCAGGCGGATCGGTGGGGCGTATTCGATTTCGAGCGACCGGTCTCCGGCTGCCGTTTCGCCCCGAGGTGTCCGGTGTACGAGTCCAGCGGAAGACCGGCGATCTGTATCGATCCGAGCACCGAGCCCCAATTGGAGGATATTGGCGGCAGCCATCAGGTCGCCTGTCATTTCCCTTTGTAACAGGCAGATAGCTCAGGATTTCTCGCCTGCTTTTTTCTAAACCTTGTCTTGGCCAAAAGGAATGATTAATTTTAGACTGAAGAGGGAAGCGTCTGTTGGTTTTCCCGGCAAACTCTGCCCCGAGGCATCCGAGGAGAAAAAAATCCTTGCATTTCCAAGGTTCCGTGGGCGATAATCAGAGCTAATTTCGGTTTTAATTAACGGAGGTTCCAATGACAGGAAGAGTGAAATGGTTCAACGATCGAAAGGGTTTTGGGTTTATCGAAGTGGAGGGCCAGAAGGACGTGTTTGTACACCACTCGGCTATTCAAGGCGAGGGCTTCAAATCCCTGAAAGAGGGTGATGAAGTTGAATTTGAAGTGACCCAGGGCCCCAAAGGTCCCCAGGCCACCAACGTAAAAATAATCAGCTGAAAAATAGTCGGGAAAAATGAAGAGAAGGGGTTGTCCGTAATTGACAACCCCTGTCAGCAAACCTTTTCGATCTTCGTCCGAGAAGACAAAAGCAGTTACTTCTCTTCACCTTTCTCATCCTACGAGAGAGGTGTCTTCTGAAATTCTTTGATCATCAAAGCTACTTTGGCATTTCCGATTCTTTTGCATTCGATAATCATGCGTTCTCGAGTAACGCCATAAGGTCGCGAGGGCCTTTGCCGCCGGTTCCGGCGAAGCGAAAATGGGTATGGACGGGCCGCAAAGGGAGGCGATATCCTCTACAAACTCAGGGTGGCCGATGACCACACCGACCAGAGGTTTTTCCGGATGTTGCTTGCGTACCGATGCGATGTCCCCGAACAAATCTCTTGCGGTGACTCCGGCGCTCTTGAGATTCTTGACAGCCACGTAGGGGAGGACAATAATCGCAAGGACCATATCAATTTCTGAATCGGCCAGTAACATCGGCAATAGCCGGTTGAACTTCTGCGAGGGACCAAGATCAAGGGGGTTTCTGACGTTCATCCAGTCCGGCGCAATGTCTCGAGCCTGATTCACTGTGAAAGGGGAAAGGGGAGGCATGGTGAGTCCGCCGGACACGGCCACATCCGTTGCCAAGGCTCCCAGGCTTCCGCTTGTCGTGATAATGCCAAGGCGATTGCCTTTGGGCAAAGGCTGGGTAGCAAATACTCGAACCGCATCGATCAGCCCGGAAAGGGTATCTGCTCGAATCGCCCCGGCCTGAGC
Organism: Syntrophaceae bacterium UBA1163; assembly: GCA_002311635.1. GTDB lineage: Bacteria > Desulfobacterota > BSN033 > BSN033 > UBA1163 > UBA1163. The sequence continues at coordinate 13,219 of DBZJ01000233.1, read as the reverse complement.
GAATGCGGCATCGTAGATATGATCCTGTCCTGACAGGGAACCGGTATGCGAGGCCGTTGCCTGTTTGCCGGTTTGAGTCCTGCCGCTCTTTAATATCACAACGGGCTTATGCTGAGTCACCTTGACAAGGGACTTCACTAAACGAGGGCCATTTGCAGCCCCTTCGAGATAGACCATGATGACTCGCGTGAAGCGGTCTTCGTCCAAATATTCCAGTAACTCCGATTCATCGACGTCAAGGCGGTTGCCCAGAGTGACCGCTTTTGAAATGAAAAGACCGTGCTGGGGGAGATGATCGAGCAGGATATTGCCGAAAACCCCGCTCTGCGCAATGATCGAGACAGGTCCCGGAGTAAGAGCCTCCTCAATCAATTCCACTGAGGCAAATCTATTTTCCGTGTTGACGACGCCCACGCAGTTCGGCCCGATGACTCGCATCCCATATCCCATGGCAATAGTTTTCACCTTCTCTTGTAACGCCAAACCGCTCTCACCCGTTTCAGCAAAACCGGCGGTCTCGATGATGGTGTGTTTGATCCCTCGCTCTCCAATCTCCTCCATCACACCGGGAACGGCCTCAGCGGGAACGATCACGATGGCCAGATCAAGAGGTTCGAGGACATCCTGAACTCGTTTGTAAACATTCTGGCCGTGCAGCTCCCCTCCCGCAGGATTGACAAGATGGAGACGATTTCCCCAGCCGTGGTTCTGCAAAAAAGGGGGAATGCCGTACCCGAAGCCAAAAGACCTTCGCGCTCCTACAATGACGATGCCTTTCGGTTCAAAAAAATTCCGGAGGTTATCGACCGACATAAGATTCTTCCCTCGAAACATCCACGTCGAAAAATGACGCCCTTCTATTCTTTATCCCATAAGGGAGGCACGGTCAATAGCCTTGTCGAGCCCGCTCCCCTTTCTCTGGGGATCGGAGAGGCCAACGATCAACAATTTGGGTAAAGTTTAAAACAAATGTTTGAATTTATCAAACAAATGTTTTAAACTTCTATTAGTCAGAGGTAGGATAGATGGTATCAGGTCCTTTATGACAACGAAAGTGAAAGGCAATAGAAAGGATGTGATGCTATGAAGACTAAATTAATGTTCACGGTATTGATGCTTCTGTTCGCATTGGCATTATCGGGTTGTGTAGGGTACGCCACCTATGGGTATCCCGATTATCCATATTATTATGACTATGGGTACTACCCGTATGGCTACTTTTCGTTCCATCATGATTCTGATGGCTTTCATCATTTCCATCATGGGGGCCACCTTGATCATCACTTTAGTGGCCATCTTGGTGGGGGTCACGGTGGGAGAGGTCGCTCTTGACCGTCAAGCCCAGGGCAGGGCTTTTTCAGCCCTGCCCTGGAACGCTGGCTCTGGTCTTCTGCGCAGGCGGATGAAACGGAAACTGGAGAAAATTCTCTCCCTACCGACCAGGGATGAGAAAAAAATGTTGATTCTTAGTCTATGAGTAAAATATTCAGCTTAACCCCGTAGTTTCTTAAGCAACCAAGCCATCCTCTGTCCAAGCGCTTTTACGGCCTGCAACCCTTCTTCGTCCTTTTCTACTTCCCCCTTATCCCTGCCAACACCAATACCTCGACCAACCACGATCATTTGCCCAGCAAGAAAAAAATGATTCATGGTGTCAAGAGTGTGTATCGCGCCGGAACGACGCACCGCAACCACAGTAGCACCCACCTTGTTCTTATACATCCCGCCATTGGCCATAGATACAAAACCAGCACGATCCATAAGCGCCTTCATTTCGGCTGTCACATCGGTAAAATAGACAGGGGAACCTAAAATAATCCCCTCCGCCTTGATCATCTTCTCTATGCACTCATTTGCAACGTCATCCTTCACGGCGCAGCGCTGATCCTTATTTTCAAAACACTTATAACACGCAATGCAACCATGAATTTTCTTTCCTGAGAGCTGTACCAATTCTGTTTCAACGCCTTCTTTTTCAAGCTCACGGAAGACATGGTTGATGAGGATGGTCGTATTGCCATCCTTTCTTGGGCTACCATTAAACGCAACAACCTTCATATTGTTTTTCCCCTTTCTTTCTGATTGGTTGATACGATTTCCAAAGCTCTTTGAGAAATAATTTATCTCCATTGAAAAGTCAATACAGGATGAAGGTGTGAGGAGTGAGAAGGAAAGAAAGGGCTTTGGGGTCGGGCAGGCAGCATCTTTACGATAGGCGGGATTTCCCTTTACTCTGAAGGCACTGCCAGACGCCCTCTTGCATGGCGAGTGGCACTGCAAGATGTTCGGATGTTAAGGTTCTATTTTTTCAGTCAACTCAAGGCTATTTTCTCCCGGTAATTCAACGTCCATCAAACTGAGATCAGATTGTGAACTTTCAATTTCTTGAAAAACCTCCTCTGTGGATCGGTTTTTTCATTTCCGCTTTTAAATCTTTTAGAGAGATCTTGAGGTGCTTGGGGCACAGACCATGCGTCCTTCGCTTATCGGATAGAGGCTCTTTTTCGCCATAAACCACCCCGCACCCTTTGTAATAACAAACCTGAATCATTTTCTCTCACCTCCTTGGTGATAGTTCTAAAATTAAGGGTATACGACCACTTATGGTCAGATTACCAAGAATGACTTAACAGGTAAATAAGGTGAATCCCCTATTTTGTGGTGAGAAAAACTGTATTTTTTGGACAACAGCCCAGGTGAACCCTGTTAGAAATTCCAGCCGTTGCGACTCGAAACCGGGCGAGGCACTCGCCGCCCAAGCGCGGGCGCAGTGGGTCGAACCCCGCCGGAATTATTCTGGGACCTAATCCCACCTTAGGGCGGGACTGCAAAGCCCTGCACTGTCCCGCGTTTCGCGGGATACAGGGCAAAACACGGGGGCGTAACAGGGTGAATGGATCCAAACATCAAGCGGAAGAGGGTTCTAAAACAATTGAGAAAGAGAAGGGAGTCGCGGAGGCAGAATCTTCCGTGCGAAAATAAAGGCGCGAAGCGAGCGAAACGCGACCAGACCTGACACGGGACAGGAGGAAAATCAACCCCGAGGGCAATCAGCGGTCTGTATCAGACTGTTCTTCCTCTCCGTGAATCATTTTCTTTTTCTGCTCCGAGCCTGAGCCCGAAATGCTCAGGATCACGTAGACCAATCCTGCCAGCAAGAGACCAAGGCCAATAAGGCTGAAAAACAGCTTTGGCTTCCGGACCATAAGGAGGATAAGTCCCAGGACAATAATAAGGATGACGATGATTGCGTGGTTCTGCATGGGTTCAAAGTGTTTCCCAATATTTGGTAGGCATGTCCTGGGCAAGCTTGAGCGCACCGTCCGCGCCCGCAAAGAGCGGGTCTGCAACACGGGTGACCTTGCAGGTGCCGTATTCCTTCAAGGCATCCTGCAGGTACTCGGCAATCCCTCTGATGAGGCTCCCGCCACCTGCAAGGACGATGTTGTTCTTGATCTTCATCTGGAATTCGGGATCGAACCGGGCGATCATCTCGGTCGTGGTCTCGACAAGTGACGGCAGCATACTTTCGCAGGCCCGTCGGATCTCATCCTTGATGTCATGCATGACCGGTTTGCCGTTCACCGGGAGCTCTACACGAATCTCTTCACGGATGTCCCGCACGAAACTGAACTTCTCCTTAAACAGCCGGACCATGTTCTTGTTGAACTTTGAGTTCGGATATTTCTCGATGAGGTAATTGAAGAGCTGTTCGTCAATATAGTCGCCCGCCGTGAGAATGGTCCGCTGGTCTTCCTCGGAGGGAATCGTTCCATGCATGATGCAGAAATCGACGGTCCCGGCACCGATGTCGATGATGAGTGCGTCGTTCAGCAGATTCATCCCATAGGCAATCGCGAAGGGTTCCGATACCACCATGAGGGTATGCACATATTCTGCAACCGCCTTCCGGATGGCAAGCTTATTGACTTTTAGCGATTCGGCGGGCACCCCAACCACCGCATGGATCTTCTGGCCGGACTCAGGCTTTGCAAGATGAACAAGATGCCTGATGATTTCCTTGACCGCCCTCTCGCTGCTTTCGATCCCCTCCTTGATGATGCCCCGTTCAAGGGGCCTACAGAAATCGAGGGAGAGCCGGTGCTGCAGGGCTTCGGCTCCGAAGAGTACCGGTTTGCCGACGACCTGCTCTGCGATAAAGTCCTTCGGCCAGCCGACGTAGCTCTCGATCCATTCCCGCTTGCCGTTACTTGAAGAGATCGCACTTCGTGATGTTCCAAGATCGATGCCGACAAACAGGATGTTCTCTTGTTTCTGCTCATCTTTTGGCTTCATGGCTAAGCGCTCCTTTACCTAGATAATCGAAAATGCCGGCTGCAAGATACCCGGCAATGTTTTCTCTGTGACTCTCAGAATTGAGTTCCTCCTCCTCTTCGAGATTGCTGAGACAGGAGACCTCCGCCAGCACGGCGGGTACGTCCACTCCGAGAAGGACAACAAATGGTGCCCTCTTGACGCCGCGGTTTTGTATGTATTCGCTATGCTTCCTGCTGTTCAGGAACAGATTGGCCTGGATCGATTCTGCAAGCCTCTTAGACTCCTGAAGCTTCATGGTCTTGCCAAGCTTTTCCATGACTTCCTTGAAATCGCTGAGCCCGTATTCTGATCCTTCGTTTTCTTGTTGCGCGAGCCTCAATGTTTTTTCGTCATCGGAAGGTCCGAAATAATAGGTTTCAACAATATTAATGGGTCTGCGCGGTAAGTAATTGAGATGAATTGAGATGAAGAGGTCTGCTTTCGCTTCCTGGGCAAGAACAACCCGTTTTTCAAGGGGCACAGACGAGTCGTCCTGCCTCGTCATGACCACACGGCAGCGGCCGTTTTTGATGAGATGCGTTTTCAACCTCTTTGCGATATCGATGGTGATATCCTTTTCCATGGTACCCAATTTTCCGATACTGCCCGAGTCAGTCCCGCCATGGCCGGCATCGATCATGATCGTCTTGATTTTCAGGCCGAGCATCCTGCTGAAGGAACCACTCCGATTGTTCAGAAAGGCAACGAACTCGGAGGTGTTCGCTATGCCCTCCGAAGAAACACTTGGCATAGGAAGAAGAGGATATTCCTTCATATCCGGGGTTGGCTCTGCTGAGACGTTCGCCGTGGGATGGGGTGCAGGGGGGACACTCCTATCCGCGGTAGATCCTGCTGGCTCGGGAAGGGAAGCAAGGAGAATCCTCGTATTCGCGGTCGGTTCCGCCGGCGCGAACGAACTGCCCGTGTATTGGCCATGGATCAGGACCGCCAAGACGCAGAGCACCGCAGACAAGAGAATTTTCTTTAAGGGGAAGGATCCCCGACGGGATAAGGCTGGACGGCCCTTAGAGAGCATAAAGAGATTTTCTTCGTATACACCGCGGAGGATGTTGTGGCGAATCTTGGACTCGTTCTTTCCGATGAAGACGAAGCTCATGGCACTATGAAAGATTAAATTATGGGCGAAGAATTCGATACAAAATTAAATTGAGCAAGGCCTCTTGCCCCTACACCACAGACCAGGTTTCCTTCTGCCCGATTAAGAAACACTGCTACCTTTAAGAAATCACTGGAAATTTAATAAGCATATATTATACCAAATTTTCGAGACTTACAACTTTTTGTTTTTTAATAGTTTTTTGAAGATATAATGTTGCGAAGTGCCGAATTTTGTGGCCGAGTTCGGACAAATGGTTAAAAATTGTCCAAATTCGTCACTAAAGGTGCCTATGGAAAAACGGAAACTACGAGGCGAGGGATCGGGAAGAAATTCTATTCTACCTCGTTGACTTCCCAGCCGAAAAGCTTTGCGTCTAATGATTTAGCTCTTTCGACATTATCCGCGGCAATTTCGAAATGTACTATGGTTGCCCCGACAACGTCCCTTGTTTCTTGTATCAAGAACAATATCCTCTTTGCCCGTCCTAACAGCAGCACTCTCCGTACTGGCACAGTTCATCTTCCAGGTCGCAGTATCCCTCTCGAATTGAAGCGCGCACCTTATTATAAAAATCCGGCGAGAATTCTTTCATGCCGTGAACCGTCCGGGCATGTTCCAAGATCTTCTCAAAGAGTCCCGCCTCCGTCTCCGCACAAACCGTAAGAGTACACCCAGACTGCAAGTCTTCCCAGCGAATCATTTTGTCCATAGGATAAAACCTCCCTTCTGATTATAAGGATAATTATCGCTTTCTAGGATTCAAGGGCGATATAACTTATTCCCGCACCATCCAATTTTTTCCCATTTTCCCCTACCTGCTGGAGGACCTTACAATCGTGCGCCAAACGTGTTAAGCTAGGTTGCAAAGGGGGGAGTCCGCGGGACACCTCCATCACTGTATATTTACACAAAGGAGGAGCAAATGGGAATTCGGACAGTCGAACAATACAAACAGAGTTTGAAGGACGGACGGCGTGTTTATATCCGCGGCGAAAAGGTAGATGACGTAACGACCCACCCGATACTTGGCGTCTCGGTGGATACCGTCGCCCAGGGGTTCGCGCTGACCGCTTCAGCGGACCCGGAAATAAGAAAATTATTTGTAGTCCCTCACCCCAAAACCGGAGAGCCCATCAACCGTTATTTCGTCACTCCCCGAAACGCCGAAGATCTTACTCTCCGGACAAAAATGATACAGCAATCGATCGAACTGACAGGGGGCCTTCCTTTCGGCAAGGATATCGGCACGGACTGCCTCAACGCCGCCTTTGTCGTTGCTGGGCAGATGGGCAAGAAACAATACCAGGAAAATGCAATGAATTTTCTGGAGCATGTCCGGAAGCATGATCTGGCCATGTGTGGAGCCGTGACCTGTGTCAAGGGTGACCGATCCAAAGAGCCTTCCCAGCAAAAACATCCCGATTATTATCTGCATGTGGTTGACAAGAACAAGGATGGAATTGTGGTCAAAGGGGCCAAGATTCATATCACCAGCGCGCCAGTTGCCAACGAAATCATCGTGGTCCCCACGCGCCAGATGCGGGAGAGCGAAGCCGATTATGCCGTGAGCTTTGCCATTCCGGCTAATTCCAAAGGAATTGTTTTTATCTGCCGGGCCGGCCGGGGCCAGTGGAGCGCCCACGAGTTTCATCCCGACTACCCGGTCCGCGAACTAACCGAGGCCATGATCGTCTTTGACAATGTCTTTGTGCCCTGGGACAGAGTTTTCATGTGTGGGGAATGGCAATTCTCCATGCTCATCGCTTACACCTTCGCAACCTTTCACCGCTTTACGGCTATCAGCTACAAGGTTCCCTCCGTGGAGGCGATGGCTGGCTGCGCGGTGGCGATGGCGGAGTATAACGGTCTGGAGAAAGTGGGCCATGTCCGGGACAAATTGGCTGATATCGCCGGTTATGTGGAAACGCTTCGGGCGCTGACCAATGCCGCAGCCAAAGATCCCGTCATGTACGGGGACATCGCGGTCCCCAATCCCCTCATCGCCAACATGGCCAAGCTCCATTTTTCGAGCAAATATCACGAATTTGTAAAATGGATTCAGGATATCTGTGGCGGTATTCTGGCTACAACCCCGGACCGGAAGGATTGGGAAAACCCCGAGATTCATGACTATCTGGAGCATTATCTTGGAGGCTCGGCCAAGTTTAGCACTGAGGACCGGCTGAGGATGATCCACGCCGCTCAACGCATGGTTTGCTCCAATGAATCCGCGTTTCATGAGGTGACCACTGTTCATGCCGAAGGGTCTATGGCAGCCCAGAAAATGATGATCCTGGCCGAATCACCCTTGAAGAAATACAAAGAGAAGGCCAAACGAGCAGCCGGGATTAAGAGCGCCTGATAGAAAGCTGTTTCACCAGCGCCGTCAGTTCTGGGATTTTGCTCCTTTCCTTTACTGTCTAACCCAGAAGATCGTTCAGCGTTGACTTTTTCCCACTGTATCTGTTAGACTTTGTGAAAAAAAGCTCTATCTTGAGCTTCGCAAATTAGTCAGAAAGGGTATCAGCCTCTTATGAAAGCAGTTATTTTTCACGGCATCCGCGACCTGCGCCTTGAGGAAGTGGCCGAACCCAAGCCTGGACCAAGGGAGGCGAAAATAAGGGTCAAGTACTGCGGTATCTGCGGATCGGACCTTCATGAATATCAACACGGTCTATTTCCTCAAAGCTCTTTCGGCCATGAGGCTTGCGGCGAAATCGTAGAAGTCGGCCACGAGGTTAAGGGATTTGAAGCCGGGGATCGGGTTATTGCCGTTCAAAAAGGAGCCTATGCCGAATATTTGGCATGTCCGCAGGAAAGGATGATCAAGAAGCCCGGGAAGATGAGCTGGGAGCGGGCAGCCGTGGTCGAACCTCTCTCTGGCGCAGCTTATGCGATCGAAAAAGGAGGCGTCCAGCCGAGCGACACAGTCCTGGTTGCGGGTGCCGGGCCTGTGGGACTCATGATTCTGCTTGGCCTCAAAGCGATTGGGGTCGAAAAGATTTTCATGACCGACATTTCAGAAAGAAGAAGAAAAAAAGCGGAAGAACTTGGCGCTTCTTTGGTCCTGAATCCGCTGGCAGAAAAAATCCCTGTTAGGATTAAAGAGCTTTCTGCCGGCAGGGGAGTGGATGTGGCGGTCGAGGCAGTGGGAATCGAGGCCTCGCTAAAAGATTGTTTGGCTTCTGTTCGTTACCAAGGCAAAGTCATTGTCCAGGGGATCTTTACTGACCGCGTTCCCGTGCATATGCTCGGATTTGTGACCCGGGAGACCACCATGATCGGCACGAACTCGGCCAATTTGCCTCTCGCAATGTCCTGGATAGAGTCCAAAGGGATCCAACCCGAGCTGATCATTACGAGAATCATTCCCCTTGAGCAAACATCTGCTGAAGGCTTTGAAGTCCTGACGAAAAAAGAAAAAGAAGAAATCAAGATCCTGGTTGCTCCTTAACCGCATTTGAAGAAGGGTTCGTAGAGAGGTCACAGAAAATTCAGTCAAGTTTTGACATGAAAAAAAAGAGCCGCGCAGATGATCTGATACGGTCCGGCCTGAACAGGGGCCAAAGGGCACTCTCCGAATACGAGTCGAAAAAGTTGCTCGGCCTTTATGGTATCCCCGTTACGAGAGAAAAATTGTCACACAGTGCCGACGAGGCCGTATCCGTCGCGGAAGGCCTCGGGTTCCCGGTGGCGCTCAAGGCTTGTTCAGCCGAGCTGATGCACAAAAGCGAGCGGGGAGGCATTGAGCTGAACCTCAGGAGTAAAGGGGACGTCCGTGAAGCCTACAGGCGCATCACCCAAGATATTGACCTGGAGCTTGATGGGGTGCTGGTTCAGGAGATGGTGCCCGGTCAGCGCGAATTGGTCGCCGGCTTGAACCGCGATTCCCAATTCGGTCCCTGTGTCATGTTGGGGATAGGCGGGATCATGACAGAGGTGTTTCAGGACACCGTCTTCCGGATGGCTCCCTTTGACATGATCGAGGCGAAGGACATGGCCGAAGAGCTTCGTTTCAAAACCATTCTCGGCGCCTTCCGCGGACAGAAGCCCGTTGATATGGACGTGCTTTGCCGCACCCTTATTGCGGTTGGACAGATCGGATTGGAGCTTGAGGCGGTATCCGAGCTCGACATCAACCCCATGATCATCACTCTGGAAGGCCGCGTGGTCGCAGTGGACGCACTCGTTGTGCTGGGAAGAGACGTAAAATGATGAAATCGATTGAAGCCAGTCCCCTATACCCTATTGCCAACCCGAAAAGCATCGCCCTCTTTGGAGCTTCCAATAACGCCTCTTCGATGGGAACGAGTCTTCTCGATTCTGTTCTGGATTTGGGCTTCGAAGGTGAGATTTATCCTGTTCACCTCAAAGAGAATCAGGTGCAGAATCTCAAGGCCTACCGAAGCGTCCTCGATCTGCCTAAGGTGCCCGACCTGGCCTTGATCGTGCTTCCCACACGACTTGTATCCGAGACAATGGATGCATGCGGCAGGAAGGGGATCAAACATGCCATTGTCATTTCTGGCGGTTTTAAGGAAGTGGGCGGTAATGGAGTCGAACTTGAGAAGGACCTTGTCGCCGTTGCCAAGAAACATGACATGCGCTTTTTAGGCCCGAACTGTATCGGCGTGGCCAATCCTCGCCAAAAGCTGAACACCACCTTCATGGTCTTTGAAGGTGGTCCCGGCTTTATTGGCATGGCCTCTCAGAGCGGAAGCTTCGTAACGCAAATGTTTACCTATCTTTCCGATTATGGTCTGGGGTTTAGCACGGCGTTTAGTGTAGGAAACGAAGCCAATATTGATATCGTCGATTGTATGGAATACCTTGGCGCCTGTCCCGACACAAAAGTGATCGCCCTCTACATTGAGGGCATCCGTAGGGGTAGGGCGTTTGTGGAAATGGCGAGATCGATCGTTCCGAAAAAACCCATCGTGGCCTTCTATATCGGTGGGTCGGAAGCGGGCAGCCGGGCAGGCCTTTCACATACCGGCGCGTTGGCAGGGCCGGACAGGCTCTACGAAGGCATCTTCCGCCAGAGCGGGATCATTCGGGCACGGTCGATCATGGAGATGTTCGATTACTGCTGGATCCTGGGTTCTCTCCCCAAGAGCACAGGGCGACGGGTGCTGATCCAGACCCATTCCGGAGGGCCCGGCGCCGAAGCGGCAGATGCCTGCGGGCGGGCAGGTCTTGAATTGCCATCGCTCTCCCCAGAGACAATCAAAAGGCTAAGACCACTCATGCCCCACACAGGAAGCATCAGTAACCCGCTGGATCTCACCTTTGCCAAAAACGTCACGGATTACTTTTCCGAGATCCCGAAGGCGTTGTTGGAGGAGAAAAAGGCGGACTGTTTGCTTTTCTATTTCTTCACGCCCAGCCGGAGGCTCAGACGCATGCTGAGGCAAGCAGGTGTCGCTCCGGATCATATTGCAGAACAGGCTGCTAAGATGGTGGATTTTCAGTCGGACGCAGTCCTCCGCTTGATTAAAACTCATGATAAACCTTTTGTTGGTTATACTTTTCAAAGCGTAACGGACCAGCTTCTAAAAAGGCTTGTAGAGCGAGGCGTCCCGATCTTCCCGGGTCCGGAGAGAGCTGCCCGAGCGATCGAAGCGGCATATCGGTACAGATGCCTTCGGGACAAGATTCTGGTTTCCGCCTCTCACAAAGAGGCCGCTTCCCGGCAAGAAACGGACAGGGGTTGGACGAAATAAGATGTCAGTCAATGCTTTAGAATGGTTCAAACATTAAAAAGAAAATTGATGATATCGCCGTCTTGAACGACGTAGTCCCTGCCCTTCAGCATATATTTCCCTACTTCTTTAAGCTTTTGCTCGCTTCCCAGTTTAATCAAATCCTGATATTTCATCACCTCTGCTCGGATGAACCCGCGCTCGATGTCAGAATGAATGACACCCGCAGCCTGAGGGGCAAGGGCTCCCTGTCGGTTTGTCCAGGCCCGTACCTCGTCCGGCCCCACAGTGAAAAACGAAATAAGGCCAAGCGTTTTGTAACAAAGCATCGTCAACCTGTCCAGGGCCGGCTGATCGAGCTGAAGTTCGTCAAGAAAGGTCTGGCGTTCTGCGGCATCGAGCTGGCAAAGTTCACGTTCAAGCTTGGCAGAGACAGCCGTCCACTGGAACCCCTGGTGAGAAAAGGCGTCCCTCAGTTTTTCGGTCAGATTCTGATCGCCCAGCCCCTCCTCACCGACATTGAGAATAATGATCGTTGCTTTGCGGGTGAGCAGAGGGTAGCTGGCAATAAGCTTTTCTTCGGCCTCGGCTAAGGACAAGTTTTTCAAAAAACGGCCCGTTTCAAGATACTCTTTCATGCGTGTAAGAAGATCTGTCTCCACAGCTGTCTTTTGGACGTCTCTTTTTTTGTTTTGTTCTTTTGTGAGCCGCTCGAGGCGCTTTTCAATAAAAAGGAGATCGTTCAGTTGCAGCTCCTCGTTGAAGAACAGGATATCGCGACGAGGATCGACCGTTCCATGGATGTGGAAAACCGTGTCGTCCTGAAAAGTTCGAACAAGGTGACAGATGACATCCACCTGCTCCAGCCCCCGCAGGATCTGGTCGTTGCGAGAGGTCTGCTGGTCTAAGTCAGGGAGAAGGGAAAATTCAATATGGGCAGGGGTTTCCTGACGCGGAGCATACATCTCGACGAGGCGATCGAAGCGTGCATCTCTCACCTTTGCCAACCCCAGACCATTCCCTTTTTTGCCTTCTGAAAAAGGTTCTTTACCGGTCAAGAGCCGAAAGAGTGTTCGTTTACCAACTTGAGGAAAACCTACCAGACCAAGTTTCATTGTCTTCCTTCCGTTCAACCCAACAGGACCTCCCGTTTGATTTTCAAGAGACAAGCTTGCCCTAAAAAAACTTCGCACGAATCTCAGGAATGATCTTTGGGAAAGCTATGAGATCACTACCTTGGGAGAAACGCTTGGGAGGGACTGAATTAAGCCACGGCAATAAATAACACGAAAAACGATCATTTTCAATCCTATCGGGATCCTCAGAGAACCAAGGAAACACAAATGAATGTCCGGGTCTTCCGACTCAAAGCCTGTTTGCTCGAAGGGGAATGATTATTATTTCATTGAGGATAGTTAGGTAAACGTAATATCCTCCAGAGGGAGGTGTTCAAAATGAAAAAAAGCCTTAGCTGCAAGGACGTGGGCTCTGACTGCGATTTTGTAATCTGCGGGAAAACAGAGGATGAAATTTTTAAGAAAGCAAAAGAGCATGCCCGAAAAGAACATGACCTGAGTGAGTTTACACAGGAGTTTAAAGACAAGGCACGTTCAGCGATTCGCGAAGTAGAACGTTGCTAAGATCTGAAGAAGCCACCCCAGACCATCCCGGGTGGCTTCTTTTTAGCCTTGTTGGTTTAGCAAAGGTGCCATTCCTCATTTTTAGGGTGGTTGGCCCCTAGGAAAAAATAGGTTATAATAGAATTAAAGGAAGGAGAACGAAGGCAGGAATTTTGTTGATATTTAAATGGACTGAAAGATGGAAGTTTCCCATAGGTAGGGGGTAGGCTTCGAGCCGATCCCCCAGAGATTTTAGAAACCCGCCGGAGTTTCAAAAAAGAAACTCAAATCAAAGGAAGGCTGTAAAGTCTCCCTTTGAGAAGCGGGCTTCTAAAAGATAATATCTTTACAGGAATTGAATAGCATCCCAGTCCGTTCCGTTCAAACCTGAGGCCATACGATTTCGACGGTTTTTTCACCTGTTTTCCCAGAGTAAGCTTCTAGTGTAGTGCGTCTAACGC
>DBZJ01000232.1 GCA_002311635.1 Syntrophaceae bacterium UBA1163 | reverse complement strand
TTGGCGGTGATACGCATTTCAACCAACGAACGCCTCCCTCATGTCACTTTTGGAGATTCGGACAAAGTGGAGGTGGGAGAGTGGGTGGTGGCGATCGGAGCTCCTCGTGCCCTTGAGAAATCGGTTACGCAGGGGATTATCAGCGCTAAACATCGTCGGGCAGTAACCGACCCGACCAGCTATCAGGATTTTCTTCAGACCGATGCAGCCATCAATCCAGGAAACAGCGGTGGACCTCTCTTAAACCTTTACGGGGAGGTAGTGGGTGTCAATGCCGCTATTGCTACGGAGTCAGGGGGTTTTGAAGGGATCGGCTTCACTATTCCCAGCAATATGGCCGTTAAGGCTGCAAACGCCTTGATTGCTCGTAGCAGGTAGAGCACAGTGAAGCGGGGTTCTCATGGGCTGCGTCGGGAAGATGAGAAAGCCACTTGAAAAAAGTTTGAGACGATTTCTCCTGATCTCCTTGCTGATCCTGCCCAATATTACATACGGCCTGGAGCAGCCCGGAGAGGGCCTTCAGGACTATACCATCGAAGTCTTCTTCGACATCCAGGCTTCCAGAATCGAAGGTGTCGCGACCATTCCGGTAAAGAAAGGGCAGGAGATAACCCTCGACAAGGGGGAGTTGAACCTCCTTTATATAATCCTCGATAAAGAGTACCTGAATATTACGGTTCAAAAGGGGACCCTGAGAATCCTCTCCTCTCGTGAGGGCATGCTCCACATCGGGTTCGAGGGTGTTTTCAAAGAGCTCTCTCCCGGCTTTCCGGGAGAGCAACCCGCAAGTGTCATCAGCGGCAGGGGGATATTTCTGACGGGAACGTGGTATCCAAAGCCCCGGCAAATGTGCCGCTACCATCTTACGGCCACACTGCCCGATGGGTACGAGGCTGTCTCCGAAGCGGAAACCATCAAGAAGACTGTGAATGACGGGAAAACCGCTTTTGTTTTTGATTTTCCGCATCCGCTTGATTCTATGAGCCTCATTGCAACCCATCGGTACAAAATAGTAAAAGACCATTTTGGCAGAGTAGAAATTTTCGCTTATTTTTTCCCGGAAGATCTCGACCTCGTAAAGACCTATATCGAACACGCAAAGCACTACTTGGAACTGTATGATCATCTGATCGGCAGTTTTCCATACAAACGATTCTCCATCGTCGAAAACTTCCTGCCGACGGGATACTCCATGCCCACCTACACCCTTCTCGGTCAGGTGGTGGTGAGGCTACCTTTCATCCCGGAGACGTCTCTGGGCCATGAGATCCTCCACCAATGGCTTGGGAACCTCGTCTATATCGATTACAAAAAGGGCAATTGGGCAGAAGGATTGACGACCTTCCTTGCCGACCATCTTTACGAGGAAGAGAAGGGGCGGGGAGTCGAATACCGAAAAGGGATGCTTATCAGCTATCAGAGCTATGTCAACGAGAAAAATGAATTTCCCTTGAGGGAGTTCATAAACAGAGCAGACGAGGCATCCGAGGCGATTGGTTACGGTAAGGCCTTGATGGTTTTCCGGATGCTCAAAAGAATGGTGGGTGAAGAACGCTTTTCTGAAGCGATCAGATATTTCGTCGAGCAAAATCGCTTCAGAAAAGCTTCGTGGGAAGATATCCGCAGGGCCTTTGAGAAATTCTACCAGAAGAATCTGGGCTGGTTTTTTAGCCAGTGGATCGACGAAAAGGGTCTTCCTGATCTCCATCTCGTAGAGGTGAAGGTCAAACCGTCGGGAGCTAAATTTGAAGTGTCCTTCACGGTAATTCAGAAGGGAAGAGTCTTTATACTCGACTTACCTGTAGCCGTCTATTCTCACTTAGGTAAGGCAACGACCGTCTTTCATCTTCAAGGGGAGAAAGAACAGTTGAAGATGGTCGTAGACGATGCCCCTGACAGGATTTCCGTAGATGAAGACTACGATCTCGCAAGGATGCTCTCGATTGACGAATTTCCTCCTGTCATCGCCCGGCTTATCGGAGATGAGAAAAGAGTCATCGTCCTTCCTCCTTCGGGGGCGGAGGTCTACGAACAGGTCGTGGGCGGATTGAAGGGAAAAGGAGCCAGCCTGAGCCAGCCGGACCGGATAAAATACATAGAACCCGCAACCTCCAGCCTTTTGATTTTGGGGGCAGACAATCCTGTGGTGACGAGGCTTTACGGGAGCATTGTCGTCCGGGGCGGATTTAGCGTGCTGATGAAAGAAAACCCCTGGAACCGCTGGAAGGTGGTCGGGATTTTCAACGCCCGCTCGAAAGAAGAGGTCGATGCCGCCTTTCAAAAGATCTTTCACTACGGGAAGTACAGTGCGGTCGCGTTTGATCACGGTGTCAACGTTTACAAGGAAATTGATCAGAGCACACGGGGGATAACGGAAGAGCTTCTCGGGAAAGCGGTCGCCGTAGAGATCTCCACCCTGAAGACGTTGCCCGATATCATGGCCTATGGGGCCAGCAAAAAGATCATCTATGTCGGCGAAACGCACTACCTGTTTCCCGACCACGTGATGGAGCTTGAAATCATCAAAGACCTTCACAAAAGAGGAAGGCGCATTGCCATCGGCATGGAGATGTTCCAGAGACCTTTCCAGAAAGTGCTGGACGACTACATTGGAGGCAAGATTGCTGAAGCAGAATTCTTGAAAGGAACGGAATACTTCAAACGATGGGGATTCGACTATCACCTTTACAGACCTATTCTGCTCTACGCAAGATCAGAGAACATCCCCGTGATCGCCCTCAATATCCCGCAGGAGGTCGTCGATAAGGTCTTCCGGAGCGGCCTCGATTCCCTGTCAGAAGAGGAGAGGAAGTGGATCCCTTCCCAGATGGACTTTTCGGATGAGGCCTACAAGGAGAGGCTGAAAAAGGTCTTTCTGGAGCATCGGGACGTCGAGAACTTTAAGACGAGCAATTTTGACTTCTTCTATCAGGCCCAGATCTTATGGGATGAGACCATGGCAGAGTCTGTCGATCAGTTCTTAAGGACTCATCCACACGACCAGATGATAGTTCTTGCAGGCAGTGGACATCTTGCCTATGGTTCTGGTATCCCCAAGAGGACAGCGAGACGAAATGGATACGATTATACCACTATCCTGAATAACGCTGATCTTGAAAAAGGGATTGCAGACTTCGTTCTTTTTCCCGGCGTCATCCCTGGCGTCACTTCCCCAATGCTCATGGTTTTTTTGAAGGAAGAGGCGGGAAAAGTGGAGATTGCCGGTTTTCCTCAAGAGAGCGCTTCGGAAAAGGCAGGGATGAAGGTCGGGGACACACTCCTCGCCATCGATCACACTCCCATACGCACGATTGACGATGTGAAAATAGATCTCCTCGCCCGTAAGAAAGGCGAGAAGGTAAGGGTGCGAGTCTTAAGGAAAGGCCTTCTTGGCAGCAAAGAAATGGATTTCGATGTGGTCCTTCCGTGACCGGCGTTCGAGATCGCGGGGACGCCTGGCCAAAATAGAAAACCAATGTTTCAAAACGAGCAGATCTTGTTGAACAAGAATCAATGCGGAACGGGCGTTGAGCCACGGCTTCTTGCTTACGAGGATGATAAGAACCCGTGAAATAAGACATTTCTGAGAAGAAAATACCATATCCACCCCGTTTACATCTTCGATCATTCTCAAATAAACTCGAAGGTGATGTCGTTAAATGTTCCAGTTTAAAATCGAAGGAGGTTAATGGGATGAAAAAGAAGATATTCTTTCCGTTGTGTTTTATCATTTTTTTTCTTCTTCCAGGTCTGAGCTCGGCTGGATGCACGGATATAGGATATTTCAGCAATTTTTCCCTGGAAGGAACGAACACGGTCATCCTTTATGCTGGATCGGTGCCCTTCGTCCGTTTTGATGTCCAGAATTGCGCTGTCCAACCGTCTTCAAAAATTCAGCTCCTCAAGAGCTATGTCTGCGACGGCGACGAAATTATGATAGACGGCAAAAGATGTGTCATGATGGAGATTAAACAAATCGGCCCGTGAACGCATTGCTTTGCCATATGATATCGATCATATGGGGAAAGGAGGAGGTTTAGGATGTCACCCAGACTTCTATTAAGTTTCTGTATCTTATTTTTACTTCCTTCTTATAGCTATGCACAGCCGAGAGAAGGGTTAACAAGCAAGGGGATGATGGCAGAACGAGGGAAGGTATGGATGGAAAAGGGCCGGATGATGATTGACCATGGCAAGACCCTGATAAACGAGGGCGACAAAATCATGAAAGCAGGAATGGAGATGATGGAGGGGAAGATCAGCAAAAGAGACTGGTGGTTGCAGGAAGGAGATCTCATGGGGAAGGGAACCCAGCTTAAAAGCAAAGGAGAAACCATCTGGCAAGAAGGAGATAAAGTGGTGAGAGAGGGCCTGAAGATGATGGAGGATCATATGATGGAAAGGGGAGAACTCATGTTAAAGGAAGGTGCTCTGCTGATGAAGGAAGGGGATATGCTTAAGAATGTGGGCGATATGATGATCAAAGAAAGTCAGATGATGATGAATAAAGAGAATACAAAATGAGCAAATGAAATCCGTCAACCGACTCTACCTTTCTTTCTCCGTCACATTTGTCATATTTGCCCTCAGTCCGAATTTTACATTGGCTACAGCGAATGCCACATTTATCAAGATCGAAGCGAACGTCCGTGAGAAACTTAGTTTCTCCTGAGGAGCTAAATCGATTTCTATAGCCGAATATACAGTGTTTCCGCACCTAAAATACACATTTAAACCCATTTATTTCCCCCTAATCTATGGGAGAATTTAAAATAGCGTTTTCCCTCATCTGTCCACCTTTAATTTGAAAACAAAGCCTAACGAACTCAACGGAGGCGAGGATGAAAAAGGTACTCTTGATTGGTTTGATTTTGGGCCTGCTCATTTCCTACAGCTATGCACAGATGGTCGGTCAAAGAGCGCAAAAGGGTCGTGGACTGATGGGGCAGAAGGAAATGATGAACAAGATGACGGAGATGATGAATCGAATGTCAGGAATGATGGGAAAGATGCCAAATATGATCAGGAAGGAGACGGCGCCCCCGGACATCAGGAAAATGATGTTTGAAATAATGAGGGACATGTCACGGCAGATGATGGATATGTCCAATATGATGGAAAAGGGCACGGCTTCAGAAGAAGAGATGAAAAGGATGCAAGACAAAATGGCCCAGATGGAGAAAAGATTTTCTGAGCTGGAAGCGAAAAATTAGAAGAGACGGTTTTACCCTCTTCCTCGAGCATTTTAGCTTCCTCAATATGAATTTGAAGAAGGAGCAGACATGATCGAATTTCTGTACGACACGCTCGAAAAAATTGGCTATAACCACCCGATCCACCCTGCTCTGACCCATATTCCCATGGGCTTGGTCATCGGGGCATTTATTTTCGCCGTGATTGCTTTACTGTTTCGGCGTACTGTCCTGCCACAATCGGCGTACAATCGCATCATTCTTCTTGCCTTCGTTTTCTTGTTTCCAACGATCCTATTCGGCTACACCGATTGGCAACATTTCTACGAGGGCGCCTGGCTGTTTCCCATCAAAATAAAGCTGGTTCTCTCCGGAGTGCTTATCGTTCTGCTGGTGATCGCTTTAATGGTAGGCCGCAAGGCCAAAAAAGAAACAAAGGGGATGCTGGTCATTTACACGCTTTGCTTCCTGACAGTAATAGTCATTGGATATTTTGGCGGTCAACTGGTTTTTGAAGGGGAAGGGAGACCGCTCACGGTTCCAATGAGGTTTATGGTCGGAGAGAAGTTATTTGCCATAAATTGCAACGATTGTCACCCCCATGGAGAGGACATTTTAAATGCTCTCCAGTTATCCGACTTAAATACTTTCCGCGCCTATCTGCGAGACCCAAAAGGTGATATGCCGCCTTTCCCTCCGGAAAAAATCTCTGACGCGCAAGCCAAGAGGCTATATCAATACATTACCAAGATGCTGGAAGAATCAAAAAGCAAGTAGGAACCGGGAAAGGTATTTTCATTGATTGACGGCAGCGATATCACTAAAGTAAACCGGAAAGAGCAGCTTGTTGAGATCTCTGTCTTCCTTTTCCTCATCGTTCCGTCCATGGTCCTTTCATTTTTTGCAATTAAGCAGGGAAGCTTGAGCTTTGTGATCGTAGCCATTGCGACCATCCTGCGGGACCTTGCCCTGGGAAGCCTGATTCTCTTCTTTGTCTGGCGAAATGGCGAACCCGCCAATTCGATTGGCTGGACATCCAGAAACGCACGGAAAGAGATCGCTCTGGGTATTGGGCTTTACATTCCCCTCTTCTTTGCTGCCGGGTTGTTCGAAAGCGCCTTGCGGGCA
The DNA here is from genome assembly GCA_002311635.1 of Syntrophaceae bacterium UBA1163. Lineage (GTDB taxonomy): Bacteria > Desulfobacterota > BSN033 > BSN033 > UBA1163 > UBA1163. The sequence goes on along the minus strand of DBZJ01000232.1, from coordinate 14,537 downwards.
ATGGGGCTCTCTACTCCATCGACGCCCCTGCCCTCATTCTTAGCTGCCAGAGGCATGGCAGAATTTCTGTTGGCCTTCGTATTGGTGGTGATCGTTGCTCTGGCTGAGGAAACCATCTTCCGTGGCTACCTCATCCTGCGCCTGAAAGCAATCACTTCAAGCCCAGCTGCGGCTGTACTATTGTCGGCGGCAATCTTTTCACTCGGACACGGCTATGAGGGATCGGCGGGGGTTGTGACTGTCGGCGTTATGGGGTTAGTCTTTGCCCTCGTCTACATTTGGCGGCAGAGCTTAATTGCTCCCATTGTGATGCACTTTCTTCAAGACTTTATCGGCATTGTCCTTCTCCCTCTGCTTCGTAAAGGATGAGTCGACAAGGGCAACGCCTGAATGCTCGGGATAAACATGAACACTCTCGAATTGACGATGCACATCTGGTTGGGTTCATTGGTCGCAGGGCACCTGGAGTTACTCCTATGCTGTCTTGTGGGAGGAGGCTTATACAAAAAATAATTCTTATTATTCACATTTCTCATTAGGAGTTTATTATGCATCATCTGCTTTTGCTTGTTGTGCTTCTCGGATGGATTCTATTCCTCTTTCTATCGTGGCAGATAGCCTTACCGCTGTATGTGATAGGGATAGTTATCTCCCTTGCCATCTACTGGAAAATCATACAGTCTCAGCGCCAACAACCAGTCATTGGCAAAAGAGCAATGATCGGCGATCAGGCAGTTGTGGTCAGCCTGAAAGAGGGCGAGGCTGAGGTAGACTATCAAGGTGAGATCTGGCGCGCTGTTTCCTCTCAGCCCCTCCAGGCTGGCCAGAAGGTCGTGATTGAGGGGGTGGAAGGACTCATTTTGAGGGTGAAGCCTGCACCCTGAAACTCGTAGATGATCCGTTAAAGAAAGGGGGGTAAGGTTGACAAACTTAAGACTCCTCAAGTTTTCTCTTCTCGGTCTGTTCTTTATTTTTCTATTCATCATTCTTCTTGCTTTTCTTGGAGTGGCCGCTGATAGGTCATCATCTGGTGAACGCACCTTCAGGGCCAAACTCTCAGGAAGTGAGGAAGTGCCCTTTGTAAACACCGAGGCTGAAGGCGAGGCCGAATTCCAGATCAGTGGCACTGGTGACACGTTGACCTACAGGCTCACTATTTCACACATCAAGGATATCACTGCCGGCTATATCCATAGGGGCAACAAGGGTGAGAAGGGTCCGCCTGTGGCGGGCCTTTTTGCCGAGCCGAAGAAAGAAAATATCAGCGGCACCCTTTTTGTCGAAGGCAAGGTGGAGCCATATCTGCTGATCGGCCCGTTAAAAGGAAAAGCCGTCAAGTCTCTGATCCAACTCATTGAGGCAGGGGAGGCCTACGTCAATATTCAAACCAAAAAGCACTCGGAAGGAGAAATTCGAGGGCAGATCAGATGAAGGCAGGTCGAGAGACCTTCCCCTTCATCTCCAATAAACGAACCTAAGACAGGAGAGACGTAAATACGATGATCACATTGTTTAGAGGAGCCTTCCAACCGCCTGGTTCGGGTGGGATGGGTCCACGGATGTGGGGTTGGGAATATCACGGTGGATTGTTTTCAATCATACTGATAGGTCTTTTTTGGATCGCTGTGGTTGTCGCAATCCTTTTCTTGATCCGATGGCTGATGGTTTCGACAAGGCACAAGAACTGCAAGGCCAGGGAGACGGATTCCGCCTTAGAAATCCTGAGAATAAGGTATGCAAAGGGTGAAATCAACAAAGAGGAGTTTGAAGAAAAGAAGAAAGACCTGGGATTGTGATAGCCTCGGATATCGAAAAGGGCATTTAAGATGGATTTAGAAAAAGGGTTAGGTTTAGACGAAGTCCAAAAAAGGCTAAAGGAATATGGCTACAATGAAGTCCCTGAAAAGAAAAAGAGCCGAACGCTCGGGTTCTTCAAAAAATTCTGGGGTGTCACACCCTGGATGCTTGAAATAACAGCCGGATTAGAAGGGGCTCTGGGAAAATTTTTTGAGATGTATGTGGTGATAGGTCTCATAGTTTTTAATGCTATTTTAGGTTTTCTTCAAGAAGAGAGAGCGAATGCGGCTCTCGAACTTCTCAAAGAAAAACTGAAAGTCAATGCGAGGGTGAAGAGAAATGGAAATTGGATTCTCATTCCAGCAAGAGAACTCGTTCCCGGAGATGTGATCAGACTGAGAGCGGGGGATTTTATTCCCGCAGACAGTAAAGTGGCAGAGGGAAACGTAGGGGTCGATCAGTCGTCTCTGACAGGTGAATCTCAAATGATCGAAAAGAAGGCGAATGAGGTTCTTTATGGCGGGTCTATTGTTAGAAGAGGAGAGGTTACCGGAATTGTTACCTCGACAGGGACAAAAACTTACTTTGGACGGACTGTGGAACTCGTTCAGGTCGCAAAACCAAAGTTGCACATGGAGGAAGTGACTTCCAGGGTTGTGAAATGGCTGGTGATCATCGTCAGTTCCTTCCTTTCAGTTGCCCTCGTCTTTACAGCGGTAAAAGGTATGAGTCTTATCGGAATTCTCCCCTTGGCCGTTGTCCTGATGGTGTCAGCCATACCTGTGGCCTTGCCGACCATGTTCACCATCAGCATGGCCCTGGGTTCTTTAGAACTGATGAAGAAAGGAATACTCATTACACGACTCAGCGCGATTGAAGATGCCGCTACCATGAATATTGTCTGCGCGGATAAGACAGGCACCATGACGATGAACAAACTCTCTGTGGAAAAAGAGATGGTCGTCGATAAATTTAGTGAGAAGGATGTAATCCTCTATGGTGCCTTAGCCTCACAGGAGGCAAATCAAGACCCGATAGACTTAGCTTTCCTGTCGGCCACTAAAGATTCTCGCCTTTCTTTAGAGGGTTATTTACAGAAAAAATTCGTTCCCTTCGATCCTTCCACCCGAAGAACAGAAGCGATCATTGAAAAAGATGAAAAACAATTTTTTGTATTAAAGGGAGCGGTCAACACGATCGTACCTTTATGTAAAAACTCTAAAAATCAATTATTAGCCCTAGAAGAGAGAGGGGAAAGCTTGTCAGCTAAAGGTTACAGGGCCATTGCTGTAGCCCAAGGTACTCGAGAAGATAATATCGAATTGGTGGGTGTCGCATTTCTTTACGACAAGCCAAGGGCAGATTCTTCCAAACTGATACGTGAACTAAAAGATCTAGGCCTCAATGTAAAGATGTTGACCGGTGATGCCTTGCCAATTGCCAAGGAAGTGGCTAAGGAACTTGGCCTAGGAAACGCAATAACAAGAACATCAGACTTGAAAAAGAGTACAGAGGATAAAATATCTAAGCTTGTAGAAGAAAGTGACGGTTTCGCTGAAATTTATCCAGAAGACAAATTCCTGATCGTCAAGAGTCTCCAGAAAGGAAGACATATCGTTGGCATGACCGGTGATGGGGTGAACGATGCCCCGGCTTTGAGACAGGCTGAGGTAGGAATCGCTGTAAGCAATGCAACGGACGTGGCGAAAAAGGCGGCCAGTGCTGTTCTTACGACGGAGGGGCTGGAGGGTATCGTGGACCTGGTAAAGATGGGAAGAATGACCTATCAGAGGATCCTTACCTGGATTTTAAATAAGGTCATCAAAACGTTTCAGATTACTGTTTTTGTCGTCCTGGCCTTTCTTCTCACCGGACAGTACATCATCTCTGCGCTTCATATGATCCTTCTCCTCTTCCTCACCGATTTTGTCACCTTGTCGATTTCTACGGATAATGTCCGGTACTCCGGGAGGCCTGATACCTGGAACATCACAGGCCTTGTAAAGGTCGCCTTATTTCTTGGAATCCTGGTGATCGCCGAGCTGATGTTCTTTCTTTACATAGGGTCTTCCTATTTTGGGTTATTCAGTAATGTTGGGCAACTTCATACGTTTACATTTCAAATGCTTATCTACGTGGAATTGCTCGACCTGCTCATCATCAGGGAGCGAAAACATTTTTGGAATTCCAGACCAAGTCAGTTCTTGCTTCTGGCGATTGCGGGCGATTTAGTCCTCGTCTTTCTCATTTCAGTCCTCGGATTGCCAGGAATCGCCCCGATCACTCCAGCGGCAGCACTTTCGGTTGTCGTTCTTTCGGTTATGGTTGTTTGCCTAATAAATGATACGGTTAAGGTAGCGCTGGTGAAAAGATTTTGGCAACAACTTTAAGACGATTTCTTAAAGGAGCAAATACCGTGGACAAGAAGATAGAAAGACGGTTTTACCGCAACACGGTCAGTTACTTTGGGGGCATGATCATCCTGGTCAGCCTTGTGCTGATCCTCCTTTTCCTTCTGCTGAGTTTTGCCTTGAAGGCGCCAAGCCCTTACGTCGGCATTTTCACATATCTTATCTTCCCCGCCTTCTTGACAGGGGGGATTTTTATCTTCGTCTACGGGTTGGTTCGAGAAAGTCGGCGACGACGACGTCTCGGAGCCGTGGAGGCATTACCCTTTCCAACGCTCGACCTGAACAACCCCCGTCACCGGAAGAGATTCGGGGTTGTACTAACAGGCGGCTCTCTTCTCGGAATTCTGTTCGCCTTCGTCAATTACAATGCCTACCTTTTCACGGACTCCAACACGTTTTGCGGGAGATTGTGCCATACGGTGATGAAGCCAGAGTATACGGCTTACTTGAACGGTCCTCATGCCCGGGTTCCTTGCGTAGATTGCCACGTGGGAGCAGGGGTTTCCTGGTACGTGAAAGCAAAAATCTCCGGGGTTCCACAAGTCTTCGCCACAGTTTTTCATACCTATCCGAGGCCCATTTCGGTGCCTATCAAGAGCCTGCGTCCTGCAAGGGAAACGTGTGACGAATGTCACTGGCCGCAGAAGTTCTACGGGGCACAACTGATCCAAAATCCCTATTTCCGGTACAGCGAGAAAAATACCCCCGAGCAGATCAGCCTCCTGGTGAAGACCGGGGGCGGAACGCCTAATCTCGGTGAGAATGCCGGAATTCACTGGCACATGATTATTAGTGAAAAAGTCTATTTCAAAGCGACAGACCCTGCGCATCAGCACATCCCGTGGGTTAAAGTGGTTTCGGCTGACGGATCCATGATGGTTTACAGAGACCAAAGAGCAAAACTCACGGATGAGGAGCTTGAAAAGCTCCCGTCTAACCTCATGGACTGTATGGACTGTCACAACCGGCCTTCGCACGTCTTCCTTCCGCCCGAAACGGCTGTGGACAAGGCGATGGGAGCCGGCCTCATTTCACACAGACTGCCCTGGATCAAGAAGCTTGCCCTGGATGCATTGGTGAAAAATTACAAGGATCCTGATAAAGTCCAGGACGAAATGCGTCTGTTCATCGAAGGATATTACACCAAGTATTACCCGGATGTTCTTAAACGTCAGAGAGCTGAGGTCACACAGGCAGTCAATACGATTTTCTCCATTCACAGTCGCAACGTCTTTCCCACGATGAAGGTAAACTGGACAACTTACCCCAACGATATTGGCCACCGGAACTGGCCCGGGTGCTTCAGGTGCCATGATAACAACCATGTGAACCAATCCGGAAAGGTGCTGACCAGTACGTGTTCGGTGTGCCACACGATGCCACAGCGCGGGCCCCTCCTTCCCCTCGGAGCCACTGCCTCGACGAGTTCGGAGCCCTGGCACCCCTGGCCGCTTAAGGGAGCCCACGAGAGGATCCTCTGCAGCCTTTGCCACCGGGCAGGCTACCGCCCGCCACTGGACTGCATCTCCTGCCACAGAATCGATACTTCGGCTCCCATGATGAAGATGGCTTGCAAAACATGCCATCTTCAGGAAGCGGAAGTTGTGCCTATGGTCAATTGCAAATCCTGCCACCAGAGTCTCAAAGGGTTGCATAAAATCAATGGACATTCGACGCCGTCGTGCACCACGTGCCATCTGCCACACACATGGAAGGTCATTGCCCGTGACACCTGCCTCACCTGCCACGAAGACAAGAAAGACCATTATGTGCCTACGTTCTGCGGGGAATGTCACCATTTTGACTTGAATGAAAAGGCCTCACCGAGTTAAAAAAGAACGTTGAAAAAAACTAACGAGCGGACCGGAGTTTATTGGATCGATAACGGAGGCCAGGGGAAATGCAGAAGAAAGGATTTATCAAAGACTATTTAGAGCCGCTAATTGTTGCGGTCCTGATCGCTCTTTTTATCAGGGCCTTTGTGGTGCAGGCTTTTCAAATTCCGTCGAGTTCCATGGAACCCACACTCCTGGTAGGAGACTACCTCCTGGTGAACAAATTTGTTTACGGGATAAGAATTCCCTACACGAATATCAAGTTCTTTCAATTCAAGAAACCCCGGCGAGGGGATGTGATCGTATTCATTTTTCCGCTCGATCCATCAAAGGATTTTATCAAGAGAGTGATCGGAACAGAGGGGGAAAAAGTGGAGATCATCCATAATAAAATATATATCGATGGCAGGTCGATCGATGATCCATGGGGACACTTTGTGACGAACGATTTCCCGAGAGGTTATCTGCAAAGGATGGAAAATTTCGGTCCGATCGTTGTTCCGAAGGATTCCATCTTCGTCTTAGGCGATAACCGCGACAACAGCGAAGACAGCCGTTTCTGGGGATTCCTCCATGTGAATGCTGTTTTGGGAAAGGCTCTGATCATCTATTTTTCATGGGATCGGACTGCTGAAAGTCTGTTGGACAAGGTCAGGTGGTCCAGGATAGGCAAGCTGATTCATTAGCAAACCACAGGGTCAATGCCAAGAGCTGTTCCTTCGATGGTGGAGGCTTGCCTGTCCGATCAGTCATGTATGCCCTCCTCATGCACGAGATTCACCTATGGACGGAGCGCTATCGCGAACGTCCGTCCCCTTATTTTCCGGAACATTCTTGGGGAGATGATGCCAGTCTGGTTCCGCAGTGGTCGAAAATTTAATTTACGAAAATCCATATGAATGATCCAAAAGGGTTAAGCCTGATCTTCCGGGCTCTCTATTCGCGAAATTATCGCCTCTTTTTCGGCGGTCAAGGTATCTCTTTGATCGGCACCTGGATGCAGCAGATTGCAATGAGCTGGCTGGTTTATCGCCTGACAAATTCAGTCTTCCTTCTTGGTATCATCGGATTTTCAAGCCAGATTTGCAGTTTCATCTTCTCCCCCTTTGCCGGCGTCCTTTCAGACCGGTGGAACCGTCACCGCATCCTGATTGCCACCCAGTCCCTGGCCATGGTACAGGCCTTTATTTTGGCTGCTCTGACTCTCACAGGCGTCATCGCCGTCCACCATCTTATCATTCTTGCCTTCTTCCTCGGATTCGTGAACGCCTTTGATATGCCCACTCGTCAGGCATTCGTCGTCCAAATGGTGGAAAAGAGAGAGGATCTGGGAAACGCCATCGCTCTGAACTCATTCCTCTTTAATGGCGCAAGGCTGGTGGGACCCTCCGTCGCTGGCGTACTCATCTCCATCCTGGGAGAAGGGATGTGTTTTTTCTTCAACGGCCTCAGTTTTCTTGCCGTGATCATCGCTCTGTTGGCCATGAAGGTGACCTTCCATAAAGGGCCATCCGAGAGGCACCATATTTTAAACGAGCTCAAAGAAGGCTTCGCCTACGCCTTTGGCTTCCCGCCCATCCGGTCCGTTCTTTTTTTTCTTGGATGGATTAGCATGGTGGGAATGGCGATTACAATCCTCATGCCCGTTTTCGCTAAAAACATCCTTCATGGCGGATCACAGACCTACGGCTTTTTGATGGCAGCGATCGGCGTGGGCGCTGTCATCGGGGCCATTTTCCTCGCCTCCCGAAGAAGTGTGCTTGGACTGGGAAAAATCATTGTGATCGCTGCCGGAATCTTTGGAATTGGACTGATCTCTTTTTCCCTTTCTCATGCCTTGTGGCTCTCATTGTTTCTCTTGTTGGTCATCGGTTTCGGCATGATGGTTCAAATGGCGTCGAGTAACACGATCATCCAGACCGTGGTGGATGAGGATAAGAGGGGCCGGATGATGAGCCTTTATGTGATGGCATTCATGGGGATGGCCCCTTTCGGAAGCCTGGCTGGAGGCAGCCTGGCGGCCAGAATCGGAGCGTCCAATACCTTAATCATCGGGGGAGCCTCATGCATTTTAGGTTCCTTCCTGTTCGCCAGGAAACTTCCGCTCATAAGGAAAATGGTTCGCCCCATTTACGTAAGAAAGGGCATCCTCTCAGAAAAATCGGAAATAAAAATACAAACTGGCCACTAAAAATGTGGTAACCACTCTCTTTCCAAAATTAAATGATGTGTTCTCGGGAAAGGTTTGGTATAATTCACATAATCCTATAGACAACCATCTTAAACAGCGCGAGCCCAATATAATGTCTTTGCGGGTGTAAAATACAGGGTTTGACCCATTTATTTTTCATCATTTGTTGGTGATCTTTGTGTGAGGTCCTTGCACGTCTAAAGCTGAGGATTTATAGGAACGGAGGCCAAAATTGAGACGTCATTTGCGAACCAGAACAATTTTTCTTTTCCTGTTCCTCTCTCTTCTTTTCTCAACGATTTCAGAAGCGGGATTGAAGGAGAATGTCTTTGAAACCGTTCTGCCCAACGGCCTGAAGGTGATCCTTCTTGAAAATCATAAAGCGCCTCTTGTCACCTTTCAGGTCTGGTACCGCGTTGGATCTCGGAACGAGGCGTGGGGAAAGACAGGTCTTTCCCATATGCTCGAACATATGATGTTCAAGGGAACGGAGAAGGTCGGCCCTGAGGACTTTTCAAAAATCATCCAGGAGAACGGTGGAAATGACAACGCCTTTACTTCCCGTGACTATACGGCTTACTTCGAAAATATCAGCGCAGACCGATCCCAGGTCTCAATCGATCTGGAATCGGATAGGATGCAGAACCTTCTTCTCCGGGAGGAGGACTTCCGGACCGAGCGAATGGTGGTCATGGAAGAACGGAGGCTCCGCACAGAGGATAACCCCCAAGCCAACCTCCAGGAGCATATGGAGGCCACGGCATTTCTGACCTCGCCCTATCACTGGCCCACGATTGGATGGAAAGAAGATATCGAGGGGTTTACACTGGAGGACCTAAAAGCTCACTACAGAACTTATTACAACCCTGTCAATGCCATTCTCATCGTGGTAGGAGATTTCAAGAGGCAAGAACTGCTTCCGAAAATTGAAAAGGCATTTGGCTCGATACCAAAGGGGATCGCGCCGAGCCAGGAAAAAGATGTGGACCCAACGCAGACAGGTGAGCGGAGAGTCTTTATGAAGAAGGAGGCTCAGCTTCCTTATATCGTGATGGGATATCATGTCCCCAACCTTCGAGAGCAGGATAGTTACGCTCTCGAAGTGATCGCTTCGCTGCTCTCAGCAGGAAAAAGTTCAAGGTTATACCAGAGTCTTGTACGGGAGAAACGGCTTGTCCTAAGTGTGGACGCAGATCAGTCTCTTCTCTCCCGGGATCCGGGTCTCTTCTATCTTTCAGCAGAACTTCTGCCGGGCAAAGAGGTGGCCGAAGTGGAGAAAGCCTTGGATCAGGAAGTGGAACGACTGAAAAAAGAATTCGTGGGGGCGCACGAACTGGAAAAGGCAAAGAATCAGATTGAAGCTTCCTTTATATTTGGCCAGGATTCCCTTTTCTACCAGGGCCTGCTACTCGCCCAGCATGAGATTGCCCTGACATGGAGGGCGATTGATAACTACCTTCCTTCCGTTCGAAAAGTTTCGCCCGAAGAGATCCAGCGGGTTGCAAAAAAATATCTGATCCCGGATAATCGAACAGTGGGCATTCTCATTCCTCTTCCGCCCAAAGAAGGAAAGCCTGCCCCAGAAGGATCTCCGACCAAAGAAAGAATGATTAGATAGGAACCTCTACACTCGATCTCCCTGCCCGCCCCGGTCCAGACGACCAATAGACCGTGCGCTGGACAGGGAGGAAGTCGACGTTCCAGACAAAGGAAAGGGAAAAAATCATGCTTTCAGTCTTTAGATTTTTGATTCCGCAATCGGCGTTCCGCAATCCGAAACCCAAATACCTCCTCCTGATTCTCACTTTTTTCCTTCTCTGGATGGGTCTGCCGGATGGCAACCTCCGGGCCATGCCCCCGGTCCAGAGAATGATTCTTCCAAATCATCTTATTCTTCTCGCTTCTGAGGAACATTCCCTGCCGTTTGTTACATTACAACTCCTCATCGACTCGGGATCTCGGAGAGATCCTTCCGGAGAAGAGGGTCTGGCATACCTAACCGCGAGAGGGCTTCTTCACGGAACATCAAACCACACGATCAATCAGATCAACGAGGAACTCGATTTTATGGGGGCTTCTCTCAATGCCTCTTCTGGAAGGGACTATGCGACACTTAGCCTCCGGATTTTGAAGAAGGATCTGGACAAAGGGCTTGATCTCTTCATGGAGGCCCTCACTCAACCTATTTTTCCTGACGAGGAGATCCGTAGAGAAGTGGAAAGGACGTTGGCAGCGATTCAATCGGAAGAAGATCAGCCCGAAGAGGTTGCTGAAAAAGCCTTTCAGAAGGCCCTTTTTCTCAACAGTCCTTACGCCCATCCTGTTTTAGGGACGAAGGAATCCGTTCCCAGGCTCACGCGGGAAAAGGTCGTCCGATTTTACCGTTCCTATTATCATCCCAACAACGCCATTCTGACCGTTGTGGGGGACATGACCCATGAGGAGATTAAGACGAGACTTGTGCCCCGTCTTGAAAAATGGACTGTGGGTGAAATCCCCACGCTGCCTTTTATAGTCGAGTTTGAAAAAGCGCAGAAGACAGTGAAGATCGACCGGCCGATCACTCAAGCCAACGTCATCCTCGGCAACGCCGGTGTCACCCGGGAGAATCCTGACTTTTATGCCCTCACGGTCATGAACTATATTCTCGGGGGCGGAGGTTTTGCCTCTCGCCTGACGGAGGTGATCAGAAACAAGCGGGGACTGGCCTATTCTGTCGCAAGCTTTTTCGATCCCGGAAAATATCCAGGTTCTTTCCAGGTCGTCCTCCAGACGAAAAATTCCTCTGCAAAGGAGGTTATCTCGCTCTCACTCCAACAGATGGAGCGGATGCAAAAGGAACTCGTTTCGGATAAAGAACTGGAGGGGGCCAAGAAATATCTCATCGGCAGTTTTCCAATGCGGTTTGACACCCAGTCGAAGCTGGCTAGTTTTCTCACCCAGGTGGAGTACTACGGCTTAGGCCTCGATTATCCTGAAAAGTACCCTTCCCTTATCCGATCCGTCACGCGGGAAGAAGTGCTCCGGGTTGCGAAAAAATACCTTCACCCCCAAGAATATGTCCTCGTCATCGTCGCCAACCTGCAGGAAGCAGGCATGGAATAAGCAGGAAGCTCGGCGTCGGCATTCACTGCCGACGAAATCATATATGCCCTTATCAATAAACGACGCCGCTACAATTCTGCCCAAAAATTCACATTGACAGTTTTCTCCAAGATTATTAAACTGTTGTAAAATTGTAAAGTCACGCTTTTCCCTGCACTCCCAATGACTGCAAAAAAAGAGTACTGGCAGATAAACACGGCACGCATTGCCGATGAAATCCGTTCGGCTGCCTCAGAGGCTCGCACTGAGGAAGATTTAAAGATGCGTGTTGAGCCAATCCTGAGAAGATCTTTTAAGGATATTGGAATAGACATTGACATTGTTGCCTATGAAAAAGCGACCGCCCTTAGAGCAAAGATGGATGCAGTGTATGGGTATCTGATCATTGAATATAAAGTACCAGGTAAATTGGCAACGGCGCCCGGCCAAAGAGAGGCCAAGAAACAACTTCAAAGATATCTTTTAGAAGAATCTATAAAACACCGTCCACAAGAAGAGGCTTTTCTTGAAAAAGCAATCGGAGTATCAATCGATGGCAAAATGGTTATGTTTGTGCGGTATTCCCAGAGGGCCAAAGTCATTTCTACTCCTCTTCCAATAGCACCTGATCAGCGAGAGTTATTCCCGGAAAAAATTGCCAAAGCTGGATTCCACACCTTAGGACCGTATCCTATCACAAAGGATAGTCTTACAAACCTTCTCATTTTTGTCCGGGCTGCTGCGAGAAGACCCCTTACCGCTAAAGATCTTAGCGAAGTCTTCGGTCCAGAACATGAGGTTGCCCGGCAGGCTGTTTCAGAAATCTATTCTGCAGTCATGAGGGCCCAGAGGCTCAGCGCTCCATCGAGGGTCAAAGCTTTCTTTACTGAATGGGATAGGATTTTCGGTGTTGTTTATGGCCAGGAGCTTGACAAGGCTGAGAAAACTGCCGAAGAGACGGCACATCTTTACCAGATGCCAGGAGGTGTGAGACTCAAACAACTTCTTTTTGCTATACATACCTATTACGCCTTTCTTATGAAAATCATAGCTGTCGAACTTCTTGCCATGCAGAGAGAAAGCACCATCACATCCTTTGTGAAAGATCTTGGAGCTCTGGATGATGATTCCCTCAAAGAAAGATTATCACGGCTTGAATCCGGTGCCGATTTTATCGACCAAGGAATTGAGAATTTCTTGGAAGCCGATTTCTTCCGATGGTATCTTGATGGATGGAATAAGTCTCTTGCCAATACCTTTCGCACTATTGTTCGTGCGCTTTCGTTCTTTGAACCAGCCACACCTGTTTTGGAACCTGACTGGACTCATGATCTTTTGAAAAAGCTTTATGAGATGATTGTTCCGAGGAAGCTTAGACATGATCTCGGTGAATTCTATACACCCGATTGGTTGGCGGGATACTTGATAGATTGCAGTGGTTATCAGGGAGACCCAAATATCCGATTCTTAGACCCGGCCTGCGGATCTGGCACATTTTTGGTGGATGCTATTCACCGTGTGGTCGAGAAGAGCAGGTTAAGAAAAAAGATTGATTGGGGAAATATCGGAAGGCTCATTCTCAACAACATTGTAGGATTTGACCTTAATCCCCTGGCAGTCCTTGCTGCCAGGACAAATTATCTGATCTCTTTCGCTCCGTTCATTCCGTTTGTTAGACCTATTTCCATCCCCGTCTATCTTTGCGATTCAGTTTTAGCGCCTACCAGGGCAAGCAAAGAAGGCGAACTCGATTTCGGACGTGTGGCATTTTCGACAACCAAGGGTGATTTCTTATTCCCATCTGACATGCAAGATAAGGAGAAGATCGACCATTTTACCTATTTGATTGAAATTGGCCTGAAAGGCAACCAAGGTCCCGAAGAGTTTTCAACCCTTTTAAAGAAAAGACTACCGCTATCTGAGGGCGGGATAAAACTCCTTTTAAGAGTTTATGCTCGCATCAGAGAATTGGAGGAACAGGGGGAGAACGGAATCTGGGCTCGCTACATCAAGAACGCGTTTGCTCCTGTCTATCTGGCGCGCTTTGATTACGTGATTGGCAATCCTCCATGGATACGATGGGGGTATTTGTCAGACGACTATCGAAAAAGAACTCTTGATCTCTGGCAACGATATGGACTCTTTTCCTTAAAAGGCCATGAAGCGAGGCTGGGAGCAGGAGAGAAAGATTTCTCCATGTTATTTACATATGCCTCATGCGACAATTATTTAAAAGAAGGCGGAAAACTCGCCTTTCTCATTACTCATGAGGTTTTTAAATCAAAAGGGGCGGGGGAAGGATTTAGGAAATTTGAAATCGAGGATAAAAAGATACCACTCCACGTCACTCTCATGGAGGATATGGTGGACGTCAAGCCTTTTCAGGCAGCCAATAAGACCTCTTTATTTGTTTTGGAGAAAGGGAAACCCACTTCTTATCCAATTCCTGTACGAATTTGGAAAAGACTTCCCGGGACTGGGACCGTTTCGGCGGATTGGCCGTTGTCCGAAGTAATGGCTCACACAGCACGTGATGAAGTGAAGGCTGTCCCTGTTGACCCATCAAGAGTCAACTCTTCATGGCAAACGGCCTCCGTCTCTTCTCTGAAATGGTCTGAAAAAATGAAAGGGAAAAACCCTTATCAAGCTCGTCTCGGAGCAAGGGTTGAACCTTATGGTGTTTTCTGGCTCCGGATAAAAGACTTGCGTCCTGATGGGCTCCTCGTTGTTGAAAACATGATTGAGCGAGGGAAAAGAGAGATTCCTTCAACTTCTACTGCCATAGAAAAGGATCTTGTATACCCAGCAGTGAGCGGAGGGAATATAGTTAAGTTTGGAATAAAATCAAACTTCTACGTTTTGGTTGCTCAAGATCCCAAAGAGCGCAAAGGTTATGAAGAGCCTGAGATGAGCTCGAATCTTCCATTAACCTTTGGCTATCTAACACAATTTAAGGATATCCTTATTAATAGAGCAGCTTATCAAAAATATTTTTATAAGGAGATTAAGAAAGGAAATGAACCACTCCCTGGGCTAAAGCCCAGGGTTTCAGGTCTGCTGACATGATCTGGCACAATTACCGACGTTGTTCTCTTATGTATCGCCGCACGACCTCTTCATCAACGTTGCCTACTGTCTCGGCAAAATACCCATCCGGCCAAAAACTATCTCCCCACAAAAACTCTTCAAGCTCCGGATACTCTTTTCTTATCACCCGGC
>DBZJ01000235.1 GCA_002311635.1 Syntrophaceae bacterium UBA1163 | reverse complement strand
ATTCGAGTGATCTTTGCCATGCTGACTCAACGAACCTATTTCAAACCGAAGGAGGTGATTTAACAATAGTTGACTGAAATCGTTGACCGACAGATTTCGATAATAAGCAAGATTCCATTTCGTAATCGCTATCTTGACATTCAACTCCGTTTTTCGTATATTCCACTTATTCAAGAGCCACGCCTTTATTTACCTATTCTATCTTATCATCGCCTGATTTAACGTTGATGATATGGAGCTAACTATTTTTCTAAAAGGAATCCTTATTGGTTTCGCGATGGCGGTACCAGTTGGCCCGATTGGAATAATGTGTATCCGCAAGACACTTACCGATGGACGCTTACGCGGACTGATGATCGGTCTCGGGGCTGCAACCGCAGATTTGGTTTACGCGTGTGTTGTTGCATTTGGACTTACTATTGTTTCAAATGCTATTGTGACAGAGCGGACGTGGATACGGTTGGTTGGAGGATCGTTTCTTTTGTTCCTCGGTGTAAGAACATTTTGCGCCCACCCTGCTGATCCTAAGGTCCCTGTCAACAACAGTGGATTGTTGAGATCATATCTCTATACCGGTTTTCTTACGCTTACCAATCCCACGACGATCTTTGCATTTATTGCCGTGTTTGCCGCGCTGGGATTAGGAGATGAACTCAGTATTGTTTCTGCGTCGACTCTTGTCATAGGAGTTTTTATTGGTTCAGGTTTATGGTTTCTGTTTCTTGGTTCTGGCGTTATATTTTTCAGAAAGAAGCTGGACATAGTCGGACTGCGATGGGTAAACAGAATCGCCGGTGTTCTAATAATTATCTCTGGTGTTATTGCCATCGTGAGCGTGTTATGAGTATCTTTTAGTTTGTTTCGAGAAAGTTTAATAGCATTCACTGAACGAGCGCGAGTTAGAACCTTTGCCATTAGAGAAATCAACTGGCGCATTGAAGGAAAAGACGGGGCCGCAGCGTTCCTGGGTCTCCACCCGAGTACCTTGAGAGCGAGGATGCATAAGCTTGGGATTGTCGGGCCGGAGACAAAAGAACCAGATTAGGCTGTCCACATCTCTTCAAAGTATCCCTCAATATATTGAGGTTCCACCACATCTTGAGGTCAAACAGATGGATCCATACTTCCCTACTGTTCTCTCCTATTAATATAACCCTCTGTTATTAAAGGATCATTCCAAACTTTTGTTTTTTCCAGGTTGTTGGCAGGCCGTTTGCAGTTACTATTCGTATGATCCCTCATTTTAAGGAAGGACTATCTCGGAAAGATGCCCAAATGTCTAATCGAAACATGATTGCCCTAAACAATGCCATGATAGTAATACTCTTTCTAATCACATTTCTCTTATCTCGATCAGTCTTTGCTCTAGAGATTAAGTATTCAAACGTCAATCCCTTTGACGGAGGGCACTTCGCTGCCATGGATGGATACATCCTTTTAGGAGGCTAAAATGAGAAAGATGATAGTTTTAGTGTTAGTTGCAACGGTGTTATTTTGTAGTAATGCCTTAGCTCAAGAATACTCTACTACTTTCCCTCTTACTGAGAACCCAATTTCGGAAGGAGGAAACTGGGTCGGAGGACAAACGGCAGGGGACAATCTTTGGGGAAACTGTCAAACTAATGGGACAATGGTCTTTGGGGTGGCTCAACCTACTGAATATGGTGATCCTATTGCAATCCTGACTGGCACCTGGGGAACTAATCAAACAGCGCAGGCCACGGTGAAAATAGGTACAACCCCTACTGGTTGCTGTCACGAAGTAGAGCTTCACCTGCGGATGGCTATCAATGCAGCCACCAATCAAATCACGGGATATGAGATTAACTGTAATGTGGATATTGGCGACTATCTTCAGGTCGTCAGATGGAATGGTCCGAATGGAAGTTTCACCTACCTTGGAACACGACCTGATCACTGCGTAAATGGGGATGTACTAACAGCCAGTATCAGTGGGGGAGCGAACGATACTATCATTAACGTCTGGAAGAATGGGAGCCTCTTGCAATTTGATACGGGTACTAATGTTCCGGATAATACCGGTACGGCTTTCACCAATGGTGCTCCTGGTCTTGGGTTTTTTGACTACTCGGATAGCAACTGGAACTACTTCGGCTTCTCAAACTTCATGGCCACGGGTAGTGGGCCACAACCGTCTTCACCAACTTACACAATTTCTGGTACTGTAGGTGTAGTTGGTGCTACTATAACTTATACTGGAACTACCAGTGGTTCTACTTCATCGTCTGGCAGTACTGGAACTTATTCAATTACTGTATCTAGTGGTTGGAGTGGGACGGTGACTCCCACTTTAACGGGGTATACATTTAGTCCTACTTCAACAACTTATACTGATGTAACATCCAACCAAACAACTAACTATGCAGCTATTGCAACCACTTCTAAGAATTATACTCTGACTTTACTGAAGTCAGGGACTGGGACAGGTACGGTTACCAGTTCTCCATCTGGAAATACTTGTAGATCTACCTGTTCTTCTTCCTATGGCAGCTATGCTAGTGGCACAATAGTGACATTGTCCGAAACTCCTGATTCAAATAGCTCATTTTTGGGTTGGTCTGGAGCCTGCTCGGGAACAGGATTATGCTCTGTTACTATGTCCTCAGCGGAAACGGTTACTGCTACATTTAATTTACTAACTTCTAGTAAGTATACTTTAGTCGTAAAGAAATCTGGGACGGGAAGTGGGACAGTTACTAGTTCTCCCTCCGGAATTAGCTGTGGATTAACTTGTTCTAAAGCTTATAATAGTGGAACGGTAGTAACATTAACTGCCTATCCTAATTGGTGGACTGTTTTTACAGGTTGGTCAGGAGCTGGATGTTCTGGAACTGGATCTTGCACGGTAGCAATGGATGCTAATGAAACTGTTACAGCAAATTTTAGGAGGGGCAGATAATAATCGTGAGACTTGTTATTTACAGTGACATTCAGTTTAATCCTTGGAAGGAATTTTCTAGGATTCTCTTTATGGTGTCGCAAGTTTGGACGAAGCACACTATTGCTCTATTAAGGAAAGGAGGTGAAGAGGGAATTTACAGAAAGAAACATGCAGATTAAGGAGGGGAGATGAGCAATTTCTTTTTGGGTCTGATCATCTTTGCAATGATTGTTGCAGTGATTATTTTTATATGGGTAATGTTAGAATTAAGAAAGGCAATCAGGGCTTTAAGAGAACTTGTGAACACAACCGAGAATTCGTTAAAGCCAACGCTTGCTGAACTCCAAGAAACCCTAAAGAGCGTTAGGAATGTGGCGAATAATGCCACAGTGGTGAGCGGGGATATAAAAGTTCTTTCGGGGGCCCTGAGAGATGTTGGGGAAAACGTGAAGGGTGTGAGCGGAGACATAAAACATCTGATGGACTTTGTGGATGGAATTACTTCATCTGTGGTTGTTGAAACCTCTGGTCTAAAAGCGGGGTTAAGGCCGGGGTGTGGTATTTCCTAAAGAATCTTCTTAAGTAGGGTGGCAAAAAGGAGAATTCGTTTTTCGCCATAGAGCAAAAAGGAAGGAGGTAAGTTATGGGAAATGAAGAAAGTGGCTGCAGTACAGGTTGTCCTATTCTTGCGTTTTTCATCGGAGGAATGGTTGGTGCTGGTGTCGCCCTTCTATTAGCTCCTCAATCTGGGAAGGAAACCAGACAGAAGATTAAAGAACTGGCAGACGATGCTAAGGAAAAGGTGACCAAATATGCTGAGGAGGTAAAAAGCAAGGTGACCTCCGCCGTAGGAAAGGGTAAAGAACTTGTCGAAGAAAAAAAATCCTTAATCACAACGGCTGTGGAAGCTGGCAAGGAGGCATACGCAAAAGAGAAAGAAAAACCGGGAAAGGGTTGATAGGCCTCTAATCAATTCGGGCAAGTTTTTCCGTCGCTTCAAGAGATTTTAAAAGAGATATTTTAAGAAAGTAGGCGGGCAGACTGGAAACACCTTCCAAAGTCTACCTGCCTATATATCAATCGACATTAAGCTAAGCTTATTTTTCAAAGATCCCTTTTATGAGTATTCCATTCTTCTGAATCAACATTTGATGATATTTTTTCATGGAAAATAATTCACCCGACAAAACCTAACCCTTCGTGAGGAGGGGGCGGAAAGCGGCGGGTCTCTCAAGGAGATGGCCGAGTTGCCGATGGGATTAAATCGGTAAGCTCGGCTTTAAGGAAGTGATAGTATGTTGGGTTTGGGTATAGTTGGTACGATCATAGTTATTGTACTAATCGTGTGGCTTGTAAGGAGAGTTTGAGGGAAAAGATAACAGAAGCGTGAATGGCGAAACCGGTAGACGCAACTGGAACGTATTCCAGTAAAAAAAGGAAGGCCTTTCCCTCCGGCAAGATATTCCCGGTTACAATTTTTATAGAATTCTGTATAGAATTACTGGAAGTGGAGAATGAAGATAAAGATCTGAGAACATTCGGCGAGGGATAATATCATAAAAAGGAAACCCAAAACAAACCTCAAAACAGAGCAGCAATTTCTCTTTGAGATGGAAGAGCTTCGGACGAGGCTGGATGCCACCGAGCGGCGTTTACAGGAGGCTAAAGAACTATTGCAGGCTTAGATCTCTGAGCGCAAGCGAGCAGAGGAAACCTTTGGGACAGTTCAAAAATACACCGAGAGCATGGTGGAAACCATCCGTGAACCTCTTCTCGTGCTTACCCCCGACTTGAGAGTAATCACAGCCGATTGTTCCTTTTACGACAGGTTCCATGTGACGGCTGAGGAGACAGAAGGACGATTTGTCTGCAGCATAGGCAGCCATGCGTGGGACATTCCTTCATTACAAGAGTTGTTGGAGGAAATTATCCCCCAAAATGCCTACTTCAACGATTTCGAGGTTATCCCTGAATTTATTAACTTTTTGGACAAGTCTAAGATTGCATACATTCAACGACGCGAAAGACATAAAAGAAAAGGAGGGAAGAGAAAATGCAATACAGTGTAAAAGATCTGAAAGGCTATGCCATCGGCGCAACGGATGGTGACATTGGAAAGCTGGATGATTTCTATTTCGACGACGAATCCTGGACCATCCGATATCTGGTGGCCGAAACCGGTAATTGGCTTCTGAACCGAAAGGTGCTTATCTCGCCTTTCGCGCTCGGCAAGGCGGATTTATCAAGGGAGCGGCTCAATGTGACGCTGACAAAGAAGCGAGTAGAGGAGAGCCCCAGCATTGATACCGACAAGCCTGTTTCCCGGCAGCACGAGGCAGCATACTCTGACTACTACCGTTACCCATATTATTGGGGTGGCCCTTACTTGTGGGGCCCCATGGCCTATCCTCGGCTCTCAGACGCCGCTCAAAGGAGAAATGAAGAAGCGCGCGCGAAGCGAGAAGAAGCGTACGATTTGCATCTGCGCAGCGCTAATAAAGTGACCGGCTATCATATCGAGGCTACTGATGGCGACATCGGTCATGTCGAAGACTTTATCATTGACGGTGAAACATGGGAGATTCGCTATATCGTTGTGGATACGCAGAATTGGTGGGCGGGCAAGAAGGTGCTGGTAGCGCCGCAGTGGATCGACAGGGTGAACTGGAGCGATTCCAAAGTATACGTAGACCTATCCCGGGAGACGATCAAGAATGGACCCGAGTATCATCCGGAAGCTCTCAACCGGAAGTACGAAGAGACGCTTTACGATCACTACAAACGGCCGAAGTATTGGGACCTGTGAGTTGACGACTAACCTGGACCTAAGCGCTTATCAGCAATCGTCAACTAACAGGATGAAAACGAACTCTGTCTTCTTGAGGAATGCGGTACCCAGGGGAACCTTATGAGCCACCTGAAGTCAGGGTGTTTTAGGATACTCCGGGGGGCGATGAACCTTGTGAAAGAGCCCTATGAAATGATGTTCCACCCCGCGTTCTACCCGGCGGAAAAGAGGGGATTTAATGGATAAATTGCTCTTTAGGAAATGTCTTCGCTACAGGGCCGCCACGGGCCCGATATTTCAACTAATTTTTACTAACCAAAGAAAGGAGGTGAAATTATGACAATATTATTTATATCAGTTTTGCTTCTGACTCTTGTCGGCTGTGCCCATTCCAACTTCGCCTGGAACCGGCCAGCTTTATATTACAATGACAGTAGGACGCTGGCTGAACAAAATCTCCAGCGATATCTGGCTGGCCTAAATCGCCAGCAAAACAGTATTCCATTCATAAATGGGGGCTTAACCTATATTTATACCCCCTTGGGTTGGTGAACTGCTTCTGAAGAGAAGAGGGATGCAGGGAGGATCCCGAAGGAGGGCTAAAAGACCGAAAGGGGGTGGTAGCACGTCAGCGAATCAATTGTAGAGGTGTTAGGGTAATGGTGAGTTATTGGCATTCAGGCAAAAAGGTCATTGGACAGCCTGACATCAAATGTTTCATCAGCAAAATAAAAAGGGAGGAGAACAATGAATTGGAAAAGTATTTTGAGGTTGAAAGCTATTGGCGTAGTTTTGGTCCTATCGCTGCTTATGATTCCGGTGGGTTATGTTGCTGCCATGGATTCCGATTGGGATCGTGACCACCACGGTGACGACTATATCGTCGATCCAATACGGACAGACGCCGGGTATGTTTCCGGGTCAAAAATAGATGCGATCAGCTTTCCTGGGCCAACGACATTGCAGACGGAGTTGTTTGGGCCGCCGTTACTGCCGGGAATGATAGGCCAGATTGGAGACATAGTACGCATTTATAGAGGGATTCCTTATGCCGCTCCACCCCTGGGGAATTTGCGATGGAAGCCACCTCAACCGGTCACTCCCTGGCAGGGAATCCGAGAATGCACCGTGTTCAGTCCTATGGCCCCGCAATTGTTTCCAAGCGTGGCGCTGTATGGTAGCATACCAGAATCAGGGATGAGTGAAGACTGCCTTTACTTAAACGTCCTGACGCCGGCCAAAGGGAGGCACGATCGTCTTCCTGTAATGGTTTGGTTTCATGGTGGCGGCCTCACTGAAGGTTCCAGTAACCCGGCGAACAATAACAGCCCACCCCTACCCCAGCATGGTGTCGTGTCAGTAACCGTCCAACACCGGATAGGGCCGTTAGGTTACATGTGTATCCCCGCACTTGCCGCGGAATCAGGTAATTTGTGTGGAAATTACGGCCAATTAGACTTAATCGCTTCCTTGCAGTGGGTGCAGAGAAACATCGCTGCCTTCGGTGGCGACCCACGCAACGTCACGATTTGGGGCGAGTCCGGGGGTGGCGAGAAGGTTCTGGGCTTGATGGCTTCACCTTTAGCCAAAAGACTTTTTAACAGAGTTATCTGTGAGAGCGGTGGTGTAGGCAGCGTCCCCTTGGCAACAGCGGAAGCATTGGGTTCGGCCCTAACGACTAAACTCGAGGTCTCCGATCTTGCCAGCCTACGCGCCCTAACGTGGGAAAACATCATAACAGCGGTCCCAGGCAGCGGGTATACGGACGCTTTTACGGTGGATGGCTATTTTCTGCCAGATTTGCAAACAAACATTTTTGCAACAGACAGGCAGAACGATGTTCCTCTCATGATCGGTATGAACGGAGAGGATATAACGTTTGTATTTAGCGGGACGCAGGCTCTTGTTCCCATCATAAAGCAAAAATCCCCAATTTTTGTCTATCTGTTCGACCACGTGCCGGATGGCTGGAAAAGTCTACCTGCTGCCGAAGCTGTAAACCATGCCTTTCATGGGCTTGATGTTGCATACGAGTTCGGTTTTTATCCGTGGGTATCTGCTTTCGTTGACACCCTTTTCTTCCCACCATTTCCGCCTACCACGAACCCAGGTCTTGACCAGAAAGACACTTATGTATCCGAAGCCATGATGACGATGTGGACTCGGTTTGCCGCGACCGGAAATCCCAGTGTAAAACATTTGATTAATTGGCCAGCCTATGCCCCTCCCCCTAATACTGACCAATATCTTTTAATAGACGACCCCTTGCAAGTATTATCTGGGTTCACCACACTGGTTGAACCAACGGCGAACCACTGGGGTCTCTGAGAAGGTAAAATCCGCGTTCTCCGCGTTGCTGGCCAAATGAACTGCAACCGACAACCGGAGTAATGCTGGATTGGATGAATGACAAACTACAATAGCGGTTCATGACAAATAGGCAGGGTCAGTAATGGCTCTGCCTATTTTTATGCACATATCTACCCGTAATCGTCAGCTTCCAGATTATCTCAAACTGAGGACTTGTAGGTAGAAGCGAGAATTAAACTGGTAAAAAGTCTATTTGTCGGCAGGGGACGTTCCCACCGGCATAGAGATGAGAAAGGGCGGTCGGCGGAAAGAACGGAGTGCCGACGCCGCCCCAAGCTAACGCTCCCACCACTCGCAGCAGCCACTCATGCGAGCGAGGGACATGATTCAAGAACACCCGGCGGGCCGTGAATTCCCGGACTGAAAAAGTAGTTTCCTCTTAAGAGAGAGATCAACCTCACTCGTCCTGGTATACACTCAAGCTTGCTCTTCCTTCCTAACCTTACTACCTTGTTGTTAATGTCGAAGAGAGATGAAGGTAGGGGACTTTTACAAACTTGTTTGGAGTATTAAGCTAATGCGAAATTGGTACAAAGCGCAATTACGAAAATTTGGGATTAAATGGAGATGGAAAGGAAAAGGATTTACTACCTTAGACGGAGTGCCTTTGGTGAATCAGATAATGTCATTGAAGTTTTGAAGTTCGAGGGAATGTCTGGCTCCCCAAAGGTACCGAAGCTGGGCACTGGGAGCCATCGATTTTGGTCTAAAATGTACCGCCTCTCATTAATGGGGGAAGTCAAGGCCTGATAAATCAGAGGTCCTAAGTTGATTCAGTCGATATAAGAGGAGACTATCTTTTTGAGCTCGTTAAACTGATCCGGCAACTCCTCTGATAGCCAGCAACAAATCTTAGAGCACACCTGCTCTACTGGGAGTGAAAGATTTTGAGCCATCAAATGGAACTCATGATGTTTACCAGAGCCAATTGCCTTCTCGCATATATCTTGAAGTTCCTCTTCGGTAATTTGAAAAAAGTTAGCCAATGGAGTAAGTTTCAATTGTGTGAGTTGCGTGAAGATCCACCATTCCGGCCAAGATTCGCCGGGTAGAAACGTGAGTCTTTCCTCGAACCACTTAGTCCGTTTCTCCTGGTCCTTATCATCTTCCAATGATTCAAGGAAGTATCGGAAGAGAGATTTTAGATGGACTCTCTGGTCGCCATCGAGAATGGCGATGCTTTCGCCTTCATTCGGAACCTTAAATCGTGCCGCCATCTGACGAACAATTGCATGGGCTGACCCGATGGGTAAGATATTGATTCGGCGTCGTATGGAAGTAGGCAATACAGCCTGGACAAACTGCTGGGCAATCTCATCCTCAACAAATACATCCAATTCCAGCGAGTTCTGCTCTGCTAATCTGCCGGCTGCATATGCTGGGGCGACCCCTGGTATGATTACTGTCTGGGAACCATGCCGTTCAATGAAGAAGCGGCCTTCTGGTGGAACGGCATCAAGAATGGTCGGAGAATGAGTTGTACAGATGACTTGAACATGTCTATCACGGCACACGGTCTTGAGTTCATCAATGAACTTCCTTTGGGCACTGTCGTGAAGGCCTAGTTCGATTTCGTCAGCAATAACAAGCAATCCTTCTGGGGCCGCAAAAATCGTCGAAAAGATCTCAAAGAGGGCATTTTCGCCAGCTCCCATGTTGAATCCGGAGTAAACTGTTTTCTTCGTTTTCACATGCGGAAGCCGATATTTCGAATGTTGGCGGAACCAGAATTCATCGTACTTCCTACCGAGAACGCGCCCGACAACGTCTCTCACCTTCTCTTCGTAACCTTCAGCTTTCGCCCGCTGAAAGTAATGTTTATAGCTTTTGGACACGCTTCGTTCCGAGTGCGGAACAACGCGTTCAATACCAAAGAAAGCTACGTTCCTATCTACACGGCGAGAATAGTTACTCCATTTCCCGCCTTTCTTTTTCATTCGAAGCTGCCACCCGCGGCCAATACCGTCAGGATGTCTCGGACTTTTGCGCCAGTTATTATGGATAAATTCATACGCAAGACCAATACCCTGGGGAGGAACCTCCTCGACTGACTGGAAAAAGAAATCGGACATTGTATAGTATGGCAATCTACGTCCTGGTAACCGGAAACCATCGGTAGAGTTGTTGTAGGCACATGCGGCTAGGGCAAGAATTGTCGATTTTCCAGATCCATTCGCACCTGCAATGACGGAAATTGGGTAGCGGAACGAAATCTTGAATTGGTTAAGCCCGCGGACCTCACCGGCTCGAAGCTCAATTGTTGCCAACGTCGCACGAGTCATGTCGTTGGTAAACCACTTAAGATTAACTTCGTCTAGGTGTGAATACCGGTATTTCATATATTAAAAAATCATACCCGATTTGCCTTTGTTCAAGCAACTGAATTCGATCATCCCATTGGAGGGCTGGCCTCTGTTTAGGTAACACCCGGGCCCGAAAATGCACGGAGTAAAGAAAAATGGTACACCTCCTACTACTCTTTACCTTATGACATCGTTACGGAAGTAATGATTTTCGCTAAAAGAAAGCAATATGCAAAAGATGAGATGCGACGAATTTCTGGGCCATCCTTCTCGATGAACTTGTAGTATGCTTAAACAATCAAGCCCGTCCAATCATTATCTAAATTGAATCTTAAGCGCAGATCCTCCTTCGCTTTGACGAGAAATCCTATCCACTCATTCTTCTCATCAAATAAAACATAAACATCATTATTCGCTTTTATGCAAAGGCCAATAAAATCATTTTCGAAATTAAAAATGAGCTCGACATTGTCACTTGCCCTAACAATAAAGCCTTCTTGCCGGAGATCAAGCGTGTAGACAAAAGGACCGCTATAGGCAGTATTTACGCGTGGGTTGATCATGGTATTTACCCGTGGGTTGAGCATCGTGTTTACGCGTGGGTTGATCATCGTATTTACCTTAGGGTTATACTTGCTGTGTATGCCGGGATTCTTGGGTGAAAAGTTTGGATAGGGAGATGTTACTTTTCGTTGAACGGTAAAATCTAATAATAATATATATTCTTGCCCCTCAGAATCGGTTCCGAAACTCGCATATACCCGAAGGCCTTGCCCCCGAATATTAAAAACAAAAATATCATTCTGAAGAATGGAAGGAGGTACGTGGTTAACTCCTTCATTGATCAGTATATTTTTAGTGGTTTTCTCAATCTCATTAATGAATGACGATAGCAACTCAGTTACTTCAGAGGGCTGGCCCGTCATCTTTCTACTGAAATCTGGTGTTACGAAATATCTCACTTTAGCACCTTCTTGAGTTCATCCATTGCTTGTTTTAGTTCTCCACCTTGGCCATCACGGATTTTGCGCTTATATTGTACAGCTGCTTCAGGAAGGCACTGGCTTCTTATGTATGCTATACAATAATCATTGTCTGAAAACCGAGTGATTTCTTTCTCTCTTAGGTAAACAGCTCGGTTATATTTATAGATGATGAACACCAGTACCATGAGGCCATATGCGCTCTTTGAACTTTTAGCGAGTTTTCCAGTCAATTCCATTCTTTGTCGTTATTTCATTGACGAATATTCCTGAAAGGGTTCCGGACAAAATTGGTAAGACAAACCCGAAAATTGTCTTGCACATAGGTGAGTCTAGAACGTATTTGTTTATGAAGTCTTTAAATTTATTCACCGTATAGAGATCACCAAACAGATATTTAATAGATGGTTTCTTGGTTATTCTTGATCAATCCGTAGCGGAAGTCAACTGCTTATTTTAGTACGGAGTCAACACCCTAAGAGGGAATATGTCAAAATAAGCAAATGGGGAAGTGGTTTTGGGTAGATTCAAAGAGATAAGGGCGATGATAAGGGGAGGGCGCGAGAGAGAAGGAGGGAATTGGTGGCGGTGCGGGGATGTGGCCGGCCTGTTGTCCTGGAAGGGACACAATATCAACAAAGCTTCCTTTCCGGAAGCTCACTCCGGAGCTTCACCCCGGACACTGCAGATATGGCTGTAACAGGGAAACTTTTCCTCACATCAATTCAGGAAAGGAATTCTCGGGAAGCCAAGAGATTGATAGGAAAAAGGTTGCAAAGCGAGGGAATATGTGCTACATTGAAACATAATGTGACACAGGGTAACATTTATCTTTCCGGTAAGATCCGATGATCAAGGAGGTCTGGAGATGAAAAAACTTACCATACGAGAAACCCGGCAATCGTTGTCGCACCTGGACCATCTGCTGGCAGATGAGGGGGAAGTGATGATCACTCGTCGGGGGGAGGCGATTGCTCGTTTAACACAAATCGGGAAGAGAAGGCCCATTCCATCGCACCGAGATCTTCGAAGAAGAATGCCTGTCATGCGGAAGGGAAGCGAAAAGCTTGTCCGCGAGGATAGAGACCGCCGATGAGCGAAATCATCTACTTTGATACGAGTGCCTTGGCCAAGTGGTATCTTAACGAAGCAAGATCCGATGACGTCGAGAAATATATTCAAGAACACGGACCCGTTGCCATTAGCGAGCTGACTATGGTGGAAATACGTTGCCTTCTTGCCAGACGGCGAAGAGAAAGAAATATCGATTCGAAAATGGAAGCACAGGTTTTTGCAACCTTCCAAGAAGATATCCGGCAGAATTTTCTGA
Source organism: Syntrophaceae bacterium UBA1163 (assembly GCA_002311635.1). Classification (GTDB taxonomy): domain Bacteria; phylum Desulfobacterota; class BSN033; order BSN033; family UBA1163; genus UBA1163. The sequence goes on along the minus strand of DBZJ01000235.1, from coordinate 5,520 downwards.
TATGCCACACTTTGCCTAAGAACTTGGCGGCGGGTGCCATCAACCTTTTATCTGTGCTCGCTGATGTACCACTCCGGACGCTTGATGCATTACATCTTCTGATTGCTAAGGAGACTCACGCAGATATTCTTGCTACGGCTGACAAGATTATGGCGGCGGGTGGTAAGTTGATGGGCTTTTCAGTCGTGCGATTTGACTAACAAAGAAATTTGGTGGCGGTGCAGGGATTTGAACCCCGGACACTGCGGATATGAGTTCCAATCCAGAAAATCTGCAAATTGGGGATTACTAAAAGAAATTCTTTTTAGGTCAGCAAGTTCCACGATTTTGCCTATTACCGCTGTCTCCTAATTTATACCACGATATACCGCTTTTCTGCACCCCGTTGACTTCCAAATTGACTTCAGCCCTGTTCGAATACATCCGTTTTGGCTGGTCTTAAGACACCCTCATCTCGTCCTGAATAAAACCCGCAAGTCACCATCTCCCTCAGGATCCTCTCATCTCTCAAAGTGAAGCGGATTCCTATATACCGCCTACAGCATTCACTCCCGACCTCGCTACCAAACAAATTGCCCCCCAAAACTCAAGTCAGCGCCCCCATCATTCCGGAACAGTGCCCACTGAAAACCTCAAAAGACTTGTCAAAATGAAAAATCTGTCTGGTCCGTAGAGACGGTTCCATCCACAAGCAGATCACGGTCTAAAGATGTAAATTCTTGTATGCCGGTCGTTTACTTCCCACCCATCCTCACCTCCCACCACGCCTCCTACCCCGCCCATTGACGGTGCCGAGCCGAGCATCAATCAATCAATAACATACTCAGGGTGATTATCATTTGAGGAAAGTAGGATGGGTTCTGTGGAAGGGAGGTATTCCTTTCACACGAAACAACCCCAAGTGACAAGAACAAGTCCAAAAAATATGAACGGGTTGAATTTTATTGACATAAAGTCTGTTTTCATCCAAAATTAAAAAGAAAAATCAAAACCTCTTAAAACTAAAGAACCATTTCAAGGCAGCGGAAAAACACATAACGAAAGTTTGGTTAAAGAGAATCCAGCAAAACTGCCCTAAAAGGGAAGCAAAAAACGAGGTCTTATAATGTCTGAGAAGATTGACCTAAAGGAAAAGCTGATAAAACTCCTGAGGGAGGTATTCCAATTTGAGAATGAGGACTTGGATTTCGGCATTTACAAGATCATGAGTTACAAGAAAAAGGAAATAGAGTCCTTTATCCAGAAAGACCTGATACAGGAGATAACCACGCAGCTTAACCTTATAGGAGCAGATGAAAAGAAGAAGGCAATTGAGGAGCTTGAGAAGCTTAAACACCAGCTCATTGATTTAGGCATCACGGATTATGAGAGTAACCCGAAATACCAAGAAAAAAGGAAACAACTTGAGAACATTAAGGTATCAGAAGATTTGGAAAAGGAGATTTACAACCATATCCACACCTTCTTCTCAAGGTACTACGACAAGGGAGACTTCATAAGCAAACGCAAATATGGGAAGAACAATAAATATGCCATACCTTATAATGGGGAAGAGACAACCTTATACTGGGCAAACAACGACCAGTATTACATCAAGACGACGGAATCCGTCGGAATACCCAATCATCTTATGTAATCTAACGGAAAACTCATTAAGAGAGAATGGCTTTCTTATAAAATCTCGAGCCCCAGCACAAACTGCTAATCCGGCAGTGTCTTCTTCTTCAAACGCTGTCATTACCATGATCGGGAGTTCAGGGTATTGCATTGAAATCTTACTTGTAAGAGTAATCCCATCCATGTTGGGCATCTTTACATCTGTTACTACAGCAGCGATTTTATTTCCCTTCATTTTATCCAGAGCATCAACTCCGTCAATTGCTGTGACGCATGAATGTCCCAGTTTGGATAGAAAAGTAACGATTAAGTTTCTTAATAACTCTTCATCATCCACCACAAGAATTGTATATTTGGAAGGTTCCATACTCATATTTTCCACTATCAGAAGGTGCCCCATCCTAAACCAGTAACAGACGGAACGAATCCAGGAGTGGATTTGATTGCCAGATCGCAATTTCTTGGAGGGCGGAGGAAACTCGATAAAAAGAGCTCTGCTTCCAGAACCATCAATAAATCCTTCCTTTCTCCCCAGAGTCAACAAAAATGACCCCTTTATTTTCAGGGCTCCAATTTAGATGATCCCGCTAAAATCTCCTGTCTTTAAAGTTGATAAAGGGGCAGGGAAATCCATATAGGCCGTCGATAAATTTCTATGTACCACCTCTCCTCTAGGAAATATCACGCTTCCCCTCTCCCCTTTCTTTTTATAAAAAGTCCTTTAAGAAATCGTGGTTAGAAGAAAATGTTTTATTTTCCTTCTGCTCTCTTCTGCCACTGCTCAATTGCAACCTTCACACCTGTCTGCATCCGTTCAATAGATTCAGCTAGGGCACCAACCTCCCCTTTCTCCTTGATCTGGATGGGGGTATCCCATTCACCCATGCTAATTTTGTCAGCAACTTCTGAAAGGTAACGAATGGGGCGAATCAAGGAACGGGCGTAAAAATAGATCCTTATCAACAAAACAAGGACAACACACAGAATAACTACATAAAATATTTTGATTTTATCCTCATACCCTTCCAAAGAACTTTTCTCGATCTGGTTCATTCTCCCTTCAATGCTTTTTGTGGGTCTAGAAAATTCATCGATATAAGTGGTTGCTGCGACAATGAGGTCTGTATCTTTTACATGGGCTAAATACATATATTTGGAACGTATTCTACCGTCTGCATCCATCCAATCATAATAACCATAGGCTGGCCCTTTCAGGCTGGCCTCCAGAATCCTCCAGAAGGCAGGGAGCTTAGTCGAAAGATCGTGCAAGTCTGACCCGACGATTTGGGGATTGACATGGAAGTAGTTAATACCCATATTATCGTGGACGGCTGTGTAACCTGTCTCTCCGACTTTCTGGACAGCAATCGATTTAAGCCATGGATCTCTCAGTAATCCCTCCCTTTTAACCGTGGGATGCGTTTTAATAAAAAGCTCAATCTCCGTAGCTACATCGATTGCTTTCTCCTTGATCATCCTCTCTCCCATTTGACCCAGCGAGGACTTGGACTCATTTAAGGAGGCAGAGGTTAATTCCTTCAGACTTTCGGATCCAATGTCTTTAACACTGGTCATCCGAAATTTACCCAAATCCACACTGAAGAATACGATGACCCCGATGATTAAAAAGGCCACAAAAATAGGGATTAAAGTCCCAATCAATAATTTTGGTAACAGACCTAACCCGCTTCTCTTTTTCACTGCCATAAGGCCCCTCCTTTTAAAGTGCCCTGCTCAGAGCACAGGGTTTTAGGATTGTTTTTTATTTCTTGAGTGAGAAAAACTCCATTATGGTTTTTTTAAACTCTTTCCTCTTTTCGTCATGAGGAATCTCTTCCCCCAGTGCCTCGACGAATGATAATAATTTATCCTGTGGAAAAGAATCTCTTTTTTCCCCGAATTCAGCAAGTTCATGATCGATGACAAAAGGAGAAACTGCTCCCATAATCTTCCTTAACTCATTCTCAGCCACAGAGAAGAAATTCTCTTGTATCGATTTTTTCTTAACAGGTTTTTGTTCACCCACTTCTTTCATTAACCTTGCTTGGACGAGTTGATAAATCGTCTTGATAACTCTAAACTCATCCCAATTAAGAAGGCTCGCAATTTCTGATACGTTTCTCACCCCATTTGACAAAGCCAATACATTCCATTGATCTCCACTGAGGGTTTTGTTTTCTCCATCGTTCAGAGAGGAAGAACAGAAAATGGCGCTGTTAGAAGGGATCACCTCGCGGATTCTCTCCCACTCCATTTTTTTCGAGGACCAATTTGACAGTAACTGCTCGTAAGGAATAGGAATGGTTCTTTCGGGAGGGGGTTCATCTGGCTCAAACGTAATTCTGCCCATTTTCCATTCCATCATGGTAAAAAATCCATATTCTCCGAAAGAATTGGGGGTCTTCGCGTGAACAATATTACCTATTTCTAAATACATTTCTCCGTTCTCTTTGCCTTTGAAAGATAATTTCCCGGTCTTCTTTCCCATCAATAAGGGTTTGAGAATGTCAAGAAGTTCTACTTGGGAAAGATCGCCTAGGAGTATTTCAGCCATAAAATCCTCAAATTAAAGATTGTACGTAGCACTTCTTCCAGGAAGCGGTTTTCATATTGAAAGTGTTTTTACTTCTCCCGCCCCCATCACCCCTAAAATATTTTCTGTTGAACCTACTATTTCTTTTTTGAGATCCTTTTGAGATTGAATCCTAAGAAGCAAACATTTCAGTTTCAAAAATTCGCTGCTGTCCATGAAACGTCTAACTACCCTCTCTACTTCTGAAGGAGATATTTCCCTTAAATGGGTTAAAGCCCCACGGAACTCATCTTCCTTATATCGCTCCGTGATATCATGTTCTCGCAATTGCATGCGGGATTGGAGGCTGTCAATCAATGTGACCTCGCCTGACAAGACAAAGAGGGAGACACTCCGCATCCCATTCCAAATGACCTCTCGCTTCTGCTCGCACTCCAAATCAGATAGGGTTTTATAGTCCAGCTCGCTTAGATTCCGCAGATTTCTTAAAAGAGTGATCTGATTCCCTTTAGATTGAAACCATGGAAACGGCATACGCTCACGGTATGCCTTAAAATATTCTGCGCTGTCTTTTAGCTTTCTCTTCGCTTCGATCTCCTGCAATGTGTATTCGAATTTCGAGTACAAACTCTTGGCCCAGAATGCAAATTCCGTGATATCTCTATCACGGCGAGAGTCCCGATGATAATACTGCCTGTATTTGCCTTCCAGGAGTTGTTTGACTCCCATGACCTTTGTGAGTTGGTCTTGAATTTGTTTATAGATTTGGCGAATATCGGTAATGATTTCCATTGGAACAATCCTCTCCTCGGAAATCATCAAGCATAACTCCCGAAATTGATCCATCGCCTCCCTAAGGTCAAAATAGGTATTCTGCATGATTCGTTCTAAACTTACCACATAGGCTTGAAAACTCCCCCTCTCCACGGTTTACCTCCAGATATGTCTGTTCAAATTTCCTCTTTCAATACGATGCGTCTTGATGATCTCTATTCCTTTCTTTTTATCCCGGAACTACTTTATCCCTTCTCTAATTTTTCGCTTACGACCCGCTTAAACGCATCCACCACTTCGGGATCGAATTGTTTGCCTGTTTTGGCTACGATCTCCTGAAATGCCTCCCAGGGCGGCATGCCTTTGCGGTAGGGGCGATCGGTTGTCATCGCATCATAAGAATCCGCTACGGCGATCACTCGAGCCCCCAAGGGTATCTTATTGGTGCCCCCATTATTGTTCTCAAGCGTTTCGGCAAAATACTTGTGGTGAGCGACCACAATTGGCACTACCTCTTTAAGCACACCCCCTACGGCAGAAAGGATATTGGCGCCCTTCACCGTATGCAAATCCATCAGCTCCTTTTCCTCCGTGCT
>DBZJ01000067.1:13413-26382 GCA_002311635.1 Syntrophaceae bacterium UBA1163 | reverse complement strand
GACACAAAGATCATACATTACCGGGGGGAATAAGGGTTGACATAAAGGGGATGTCCTGGGTTATGATACAGCTTATTCAGTACCCATGGAAAGAATAAATAAAAAGAAAGGAGCTTCAATGAGATCAAAACTGATCGTCGTCTTAGGGATTCTGTTCTTTGTCAGCCTGGTGAGTGCGGAGGAAAAGCCGGTGCTCAAAAATCAGAAAGAAAAAGTGAGTTATAGCATTGGCTTGAATGTTGGGAGAAAATTGGGGGACGACCTAAAAAAACAGTCGATCGATATTGACCCGAACCTTATCACCAAAGGGATCCAGGATGCCCTTGTTGGGGCGAAACCTTTATTGACCGATCAGGAGATCCAGGAAACCATGATTGCTTTTCAGAAGGAAATGATGGCGAAATGGGAGGAGATCGGCAAAAAAAACAAGGCAGATGGAGAGGCTTTCCTTGCTGGGAACAAGAAAAAGGAAGGGGTTAAAACCTTGCCAGATGGTTTGGAGTATAAAGTGATAAACGCGGGGACCGGTAAGAAGCCGAAAGCAGACGATACGGTCACAGTGAATTATCGGGGTACCTTGATTAACGGTACGGAGTTTGACAGCTCATATAAACGTGGACAGCCTGCGACCTTTCCAGTCTCCGGTGGCATGATTAAGGGTTGGAGCGAGGCTTTGCAGCTCATGCAGGAGGGTGCGAAATGGGAGCTCTTTATTCCTTCGAATCTCGCCTACGGCGAGCGTGGAATGGGCGGTATCATCGGACCCAATGCGACCCTCATTTTCGAAGTTGAACTGGTCTCGATTAAAGAGAAGACACAGGAAAACAAATCAGAAAGTAAACCAGAGAAAAAGTAAGATGGTCCAGGCGATTGAAAATGGAGTACCTACCGGAAGCCGGTCGGAGGAATTGTTTGTAAAAAAGAGACGAGGAGCCAATTGAGACGGATCATTCCGATCCTTCTTCTGCTGATTTTCTTATCTCCGGTCTCTTCTACGGTGTCCGGTGAAATCTACACATGGAAAGATAAGAACGGGAACGTTATTTTCTCCGATACGCCTCCCCCGCCGGGGATCAACGCGGAGGTAAAGGAATTTAAGGAAAACGCGACAGAAAGACCAAAGGCAAAAGAATCCCCCCAAAGGCCGAAAAATGAAGCCTTGAAAGAGAAAAGGCCCTACCGGGATATTCATGTCATCATGTACATGACATCATGGTGTCCTTATTGTGCCAAGGCGAGAAATTATCTTCATTCTCTGGACGTTCATTTGATCGAATACAATATTGAACGAGATAAAAATAGGAAAGAAGAGATGCTGAGCAAGAGCGGCGGCTCGACGGGCGTCCCTTTAATCGATGTTGAAGGGACCATCATCAGAGGATACAATCCCGATGCCCTTAAGGCCGCCGTTGAAAGGAGGAGAGATTTATAGTAGGGACTTGATTTGTCAGGCCCAATGATTAGCCCCCGACAAGATAATTCGTACATGTTATTATTCAGCAGGTTAATAACGTTCTCTTACGGCAGGGGTCTCGACGAATTAGAATAAGGAAAACCTTCGAGCCTAAGCTCGAAGGTTTTGACTCGGATTAAGCCGGGAGAATCAGTCCCGGCCGGTTTGTGTAAAGAGTGGCTTACGCCCTCTCCTTGGCATGTTCCATTGCGCCCACGGTTTCCTTTTCGAACCTCTCCTTGTGGTATATCTCATAGAAGATCGTTCCGACTCCGAGGATGACCACAATGGCTCCGAAGATCATGTTGTTCGTAGCAAAATGAGTTTCTCCGTAACCGAAGACGAACGGTGATATGAACAACCAGATCCCTACCAGCATCTGGAATACGGTCCAGGAATAAAACAGACTTTTCATTCTGTTTCACCTCCTCAAAAGCCAAAAGCGCTCTGGCAACTCCGGAGCGCTTTTCTTATTGACCTCGTTAGCTCACTTGCCTGAATAGAGCCGCCAGTAAGCTACCTTTTAATGTCTCTAATCAAAAAATAACCGATAAAAGCTGCCCTGTCAAGGCCGGTGGCATCCGTTACAAAAACTTGCGACAAATTATTAACCCCCCAATTTTCTTGAAAAAAACGAGGACTCGTGTTAATTTTGTTTGAATTATGCGCGAGCCAATGATTGAGATGGTTCATGTGTTCAAGACGTATCCAAGCCAGATCTCCGCTCTTTCGGATATCACGCTGGAGATTTCATCAGGGGAATTCACGTTCGTCGCCGGTCCCAGTGGTTCCGGGAAAAGCACCCTTCTTCGAATCCTGAGCTGTGCAGAAAAACCAACACGTGGCGAGGTGGTCGTTGATGGAGTCCAGATCACTCATCCCGATTTCACAAAAATCCACCAATTGAGAAGGAGGATGGGAATCGTTTCCCAGGATTTCAAGCTTCTACGTGACCGGACGGTAAACGAGAATGTCGCTTTCGCTCTGGAGGTAACAGGCCATACCCGGAGGGAGGCAAAAGGCAAAGCCTCGGATATGTTGAGGCGAATCGGGCTTAAAGAAAGGGAGGATGCCCCGATCCTCGCCCTCTCTGCGGGCGAACAACAGCGAGTGGCCATCGCGCGGGCCATGGTCAATTCGCCGTCGTTGATTCTCGCCGATGAGCCCACAGGGAACTTGGATGCCAAGACGACCCTGGATGTGATGGGGATTTTCAGCGATCTCAACCATCAAGGAACCACCATCGTGTTTGCAACTCAATTCACTGGACTCATCAAACGGTTTCCATATCGTCTGATTCCTATTTTAAACGGACAGGTCTCGGATGGGAAAAAAGTGGATACCGACGAGGTTCGAGAGGTGAAAGCAGGGGAATGACTTTTTTTCTCCAATACGTCATGAGGCGGGCCTTTCAAAATATGATGGGAAACTTATTCCCCAATCTCATCACCATCGGCATTATTGCTGTCTCCATACTCATCTTTTCGACCTTCACGTTGCTCGCCTTCAACTTGACCAACTTCCTCAAGATCTGGGAAGACAAAATTGAGGTCATTGCGTATTTGAAGCGGGGGACCCCTTCCAGTGAAGTGGAGCCCCTCTTAGACAGGACCCGACTCCTCGAAGGGGTCGAGATCGTAAGGTATGTTTCGCCTTATGATGCGATGAACTTTATGGAGACGAAATTGGGCGGGCAGAAGAACCTCCTTCAAGGGATTCAGCCGGCACTCCTACCGCCTTCTTTTGAGATTCAGTTGAAGAAGGACTATCGGAATCCTGCAAAGATTGACGAAGTGGTCGGGCATCTGAGAGAAACGGCGCAGTTTGAGGAGATTCAGTACGGACAGGAGTGGGTGGATGCCTTTTCGGCGCTGGTCCATACCCTGCGTCTCACTCAGTGGATACTGGGCGGGCTTCTCCTCATCGCGATCGTGTTCATCACCTCCAACACCCTCCAATTGACCATCTCCTCCCGACGGGAGGAGATCGAAGTCATGCATTGGGTCGGAGCAGGCCCTGGTTTTATTCGCGTTCCCTTCTACGTGGAAGGACTCATCCAAGGTCTTCTTGGAGGAGGACTGGCGATTTTATTTCTCTATTTATTGCATCAAGGACTTCTTCTCCATATTCCCCCGTCGATGCAGGCGTGGCTGGCAAAAGTTCCCATTCTTTTTTTGCCGCCGGAGACCATCGCCTGGATACTATTGGGGGGAACGGTTCTCGGCTTTTTCGGGAGCTTCGTGGCTTCGACGAGGGTTCTGAGGTATAAATGAAAGGGTCTTTGCGTAGAAGATGGATATGGATCGGATGCTTTTTGGCAGGATGGATTTTTTTCCTCGGGGCCCCTGGTTCGAGAGCCGCCCGAACCGATCAGATTGATAAGGACATCACCGAAAAAAAGAAGGACCTCAAAGATATTAAAAAAGAAATTAACCTAACCAAGGAGAAGGAGAAAAGAGCTCGGGGAAAAGAATCCTCCATTCTGGGTACCCTCCATCTCCTGGAAGCGGAGCTTTACCAGAAGGAAAAAGAGTTAAAACGGATGGAAACGCAGCTGGACCAGACCCGGGAGAGGCTCCAACAGGCAAGGCACCAGACCGTGGTGCTCAGCAAGGCAATGGAATCCACCAAAGAAGAGCTCCTCTCCAGACTGATCGCCCTTTATAAGATGGCAAGGGTTCCCGTGGAGGGTCTCCTTCTCACTTCGGACTCCTACCCCAACCTCTTGCGGCTTGACAAATATTTAAGGGTGATTATCGATTACGATGCTCGCCTGGTCGAGACCTATCGGTATCAAGCGCTTTTGAAAGAGCGATATCAAGAGGAGCTGATGCAGGATCAGGTCCAATGGCAGCGACATATCTCTGAGATAGGGGAGAAGAAAAAAGAGATCACAAAAGTCAGTGAGCAGAAAAGGGCATTGCTTAAGTCCATTCAGGATCAAAAGATAGTTTACCAGAAGGTCCTCTCGGAATTAGAAGAGAGAGCGAAGGGGCTTCAAAGCCTCGTCGGTAAACTGGAGCGGGAGAAGAGTCTTCTGGCATACGGGAAATCGAAACATGAGACCATCAGGGGAAAGCTGACCCCGCCTGTCCAGGGGAAAGTGATCAGCTTGTTTAAGGAAAAAGGACAGAATGGGATAGAAATCAAAGCCCCGATGGGAGCCGAGATCCGAGCGGTCCTCTCCGGGAAAGTTCTCTATGCCGATTGGTTCAAGGGGTTTGGGAACATCGTGATCATCGATCACGGAGATCAGACCATCACCGTTTCTGGCTATTGCTCAGCGTTGATGAAGAAACCCGGGGACGGTGTCCTCCAAGGGGAGGCGATCGCCTTGATCGGAAGCGCGGGGTCGTTGAAAGGTCCTTGTCTCTATTTCGAAATTCGCCGTCATGGAAAGCCCCAGGATCCGATGGAATGGCTCTCCCACATAGATCGAATTGTTTCACTGCCTGAAGAGAATAAGAAAGGGAAGAGATTATAAAGGAGGACGATATGTCTCAAGTGAAAAGAATAGGAAATGTCAGGATTGTTTTGGTGATCTTCGCGGTCTTCCTCGTTGGAGTCCTCATCGGGTCGGCCCATTCTCAGAAGGTTTCGGCCGTTTCCAATAGCACGTATGAGGACTTAAAGGTTTTCACGGAGGTCCTTGGCCTCATTCAGAAGGATTATGTCGAAGAGACGAATTCAAAGGATCTGATCAATGGAGCGATCAAAGGGATGCTGGAAACCCTGGACCCCCATTCCGCTTTTATGCCGCCCACTATGTACAAGGAAATGCAGGAGGAGACAAAAGGCCGGTTTGAAGGATTGGGAATCGAGATCACCGTAAAGGACTCCGTTCTCACCGTGGTCTCTCCCATCGAGGGCACGCCCGCTTACAAGGCAGGGATCCTGGCAGGAGATCAAATTGTTAAGATCGACGGAGAGCCGACCAAAAATTTCACGCTCATGGATAGTGTGAAACGATTGCGGGGCCCGAGGGGAACCAAAGTGACGATTAGCATCCTGCGGGAAGGCTTCACCAAACCTAAAGATTTCACGTTGGTCCGGGAGGTCATTCCCGTCCGAAGTGTTCGCCATGAATTGTTAGATAAAAATTATGGGTATATTCGACTCTCCCAATTTCAAGAAAAAACGGATGATGAGTTTGAGAAAGCGATAAAGGCATTGCAGGAAGAGAGCAAGGGGACCCTGAGAGGTTTGATCCTTGACCTCCGGAACAACCCTGGTGGTCTCTTGGATCAAGCCGTCAAAATATCAGATCGGTTCATCGAATCCGGTCTGATTGTCTCCGTGGAGGGGAGAAAAGAAGACCAGAAGATGAAGTTTTATGCTCACCCTGACGGGAAACTTGCACATTATCCGCTGATCGTTTTGGTCAACGGCGGGAGCGCCAGCGGCGCGGAGATCGTGGCAGGCGCGATTCAGGACCAGGGTCGTGGCATCATCGTTGGAACTCAGACCTTTGGAAAAGGATCGGTTCAGACGATCATTCCGTTGAAGGATGGGTCGGGGTTGAGGCTGACCACTGCGAGATACTACACCCCGAATGGCCGTTCCATCCAGGCCAAAGGGATTGTACCGGATATCATCGTCAAACCTTCGGGTCCTGAGGAAGAGAAGGAAGCCCTTATCCCCAAATTCCCGGCGGAAAAGGATTTGGAGAGGCATCTGACAGATGTCGAAAAAGGGGTTTCCAAGGAGAAAGAAAAGTCCAAGAAAGAAGAGGTCAAGGAGAAGAAGCCAGTCGACAATCAACTGGAGCGGGCGCTTGAGCTCCTCAAAAGCTGGGAAATTTTTAATAAGATAGTCAAAGAGAATAAATAGTCCAGAGTTCGGAGTTAAGAGTTCGGAGAAAAAAGAACTCAATAACAAGAATTCAAAACTCGCGTGAGGGTTTTGCGGGGGTCAATGGCTAAACGACACCGGCGAGAAGGATCGAAGAGGTGGATGGGCTATGTCTTCTCTTTTTTCCTCGGTGCGCTGCTGGGCCTCGGCGGCTACGTCTACCTGACACGAGAAAAAGCTCTCTCCCCGGAGGATTTCTCTCAGAAAGTCTTTCTGGCCGACCAGATTATTCAGAGCCAGCTGTACGAGGTCGGCATTCAGAAAAAGAACATTCTTCTTCATCAGACGTCATTAAAGAAAGAGGGAGGCCTGGCCTGGAAACAGTCTTCCTTGAAGGTCCGGGTTCTCCCTTCCCTTTCCTTCTCCCTGGTCGAAGGAAATTTGAGGCGAAGCCTTTCTGCGCTCGGGAGACCCGTTTCGATTCAGTCCTCCCAAAAACCGGAATCTCTCCATTTGGAGGTCAGGGTTTTGGGACGAGTCACTCATCAGCTTACATTTGTCTGCTCGCTTCCATCTTCTCTGGGGATGGGTCTTCGCCCAAAGATCGCTATTGTCATTGACGACCTCGGGGGAGAAAATAAGATTTCCCAAGAACTCCTTCGTTGGGATCTCCCGGTCACCTTTTCCATTCTTCCTTTCACTCGTTATTCGAAAACCCTTGCCGGGGAGGCTCACCGGAAAGGGAAGGAAATCATCCTCCATCTTCCTATGGAGCCTCGAGGCTATCCGCAGGTCCGTCCGGGGGAAGGAGTTCTCCTTGAAGAGATGGATGAAACGAATTTGCTTCGCCAACTCTCCAAAGATATTGAGGCAGTTCCTTACATCAAAGGGGTGAGCAATCATATGGGATCTCGATTGATGGAAGACCGTGAGAAGATAAAGATTGTTCTTTCAGAATTGAAAAGACGAGGGCTCTTTTTTTTAGACAGCCGGACGACTCCCCAGAGCATCGGCCTCCAAGTTGCCCAATCCGTGGGCTTGAAGGCGACGGAGAGGAGTATTTTCATCGATAACTCACCGGCCGAGGAAGATATCAAACAGCAACTGGATCGGCTGATACAACTCTCCCTCTCCAAGGGAAAGGCGATCGGGATCGGCCACCCTCACGCTGCAACGATCAAATCGCTCAAAGAGATGATCCCTAAGATGAAGGAGATGGGAATCGAACTTGTCCCGCTCTCCGGGGTATTGGAGTGAAAAAACCGGAATAGGTCTTCAGAATCTCATCCCGAGGAAGAGGTTCGAGCTCCTTACGACCTTTTCGATCTACCCTTAAAACTCTCGCCGGCCCTTTCTTCGCTTTGCCGATGACTCCGAGGGGTATGGAATTTTTTCTGAAGACTTTTTGAAGCGGCAAGAGGTCCGATGGAGGCACGGCTAAAAGCAATGCACCCGAAGCGATGGTGCCGAGAGGGTCCATTCCAAATTCCCGGCAGAGGATGCGCGACTCTTTATAGATCAAGACCTTTTCTAAATCGACTTCTATCTCTGTATCCGAAGCCCATGCCATCTCGATCATCCCATTGATCAATCCTCCTTCTGTCGGGTCGTGCATCGCGTGGACGGAAGAGACTCCACAAGCAATCCGCGACGGACGAAGGACTTCGATCCCCGGATCAAAGATGAATCTCTTTGCCTTTCGAATTACCGAAGAAGAGATGCCCCTTTTCAAAAGAACAGCCTCCTTCTCCCTTGCCATAATCGAAGTTCCTTCAATACAGACCCCCTTCACGAGGAGAAGGAGGTCTCCCGGTCTTGCGCCACCGGTGGTCACCAGCTTATCTTTTTTAACCTCTCCAATCATATGGCCGGACAGGATCATTTTCTTGATTCCGGGTGTGATCTCTGTATGCCCGCCGACGAGGGAGATTTTAAATCGGTGGCAGGCATCGCGGATCTGTCTGAAGACCCTTTCGATGTCCTTTAGGTCCGAACCTTCGGGGAAGAGAAGGGTGGCTGAAAACCATTTGGGAATTGCTCCCATCGTCGCGATGTCATTCAGGTTGACCACCACTCCATAGTATCCGATCTCCTCTGTTGCAAAGGTAATGGGGTCTGAAGTGACCACCCAATAACGATCGGTTTTTCTCCCCGGATCGATCACTGCGGCATCTTCGCCAATTTCCGGACCGATAACGACCCGAGGGTCGAGAACCGTGTTTCTTTCTAAGAGTTCTTTCAGAATACCGATCTCCAGTTTTCCGATCTTCTGGAACCTTGTCATCCGTTTCAACATCCTGCCTCCAACGGCATTAAACCAGATTTTGTCAGGAGGTGCAAGCCCTGTTTCGGCGGGAGGGATCAACCGTAAACCGTATTTGGTAGGGTTTTTTTGACAAGCTCAGGGCTTAATGAGCACCTCAATCTGGGGAGCATTCTTGTCAATCTTCGTGCCTACCGAGGTGGAACAATAAGCACACAGATACTCATACTCCTCCCCTTCGGGCAAGACTAAAAGCAATCTCCTTCTCACCGGGACCGCCGCCTTGCACCTCGGGCAGTAAAGAGAAGTTGCTTCGAACTGTTCAAAACTGGGCTTCTGCATACAATAAGTATAAAAAAAGATAAGTCCGTAGACAAGCATTTTTCATCCTTTTTCCAGATCTCTCGGACGCTTATGGAAAAGGAATTTAAATTCCAATGGAACATGAGTTTGGAAGGTGATATAAAGAATAAACCATGGAGGGAAACGTTTTTTCTCGATGCCTTTCTTTGATCCTCATCCTCCTTGTCGCCCTTGTATTCACAGCCGAAGGAGGGGAGGGTGATCTCTTTTCAAAAATAAGGATCGATCCGATCAAGGGCGATAAAAAGGCTCCGGATTTTTCTTTGAGAGACTTAAATGGTAATAAAGTTGAAATAAAACAATTGAAAGGGAAGATTATCCTTCTCAATTTTTGGGCCACTTGGTGCGGTCCCTGTAAAGAAGAGATGCCTAGCCTGGAGGTTCTGCACCAGCGGTTTAAAGAGAGAGATTTTGTTTTACTGAGCATTTCTGTCGACTACGAACGTTTGGAACGCGTTCAGGAATTTATTAAAAAACATCATTACGCCTTCCCTGTTTTACTCGATCCGCAGGGCGAGACCCTCGACCTCTTTGAAGTAAAAGGAGTTCCAACTACCTTCTTGATCGATAAGACAGGGAGAATGATTGGAAAAGCCACGGGTCCCAGGGACTGGAAAAGTCCAGAGGTCTTCTGCCTTATAAATCTTCTGACCGAAAAATAAAGAATTAAACTATCTTGACAATTTTTATAAAGAATGGTACAAAGATTCTAACATCAAATTGACGTGCTATGAGACTTTCCACGCAGAGCAGATACGGGGTAAGGGCAATTTTTGATATTGCCTATCATTCCGGAGGGTTAGGGGCTCAGGTAAAAGATATTTCCCGGAGGCAAGGAATTTCCCAACGCTATTTGGAGCAGATCTTTCAGAAATTAAGGAGGGCGGGGATAGTTGGAAGCAAAAGAGGCCCTTCGGGTGGCTATTTTTTGAGCAAGAAACCCGAACAAATTACTGTCGGTGAAGTTATCCGAATCACAGAAGGCGGCATTAACCCAGTTCTCTGTGTCAATCCAGATGATTCAGCTAAACCCTGTGCAAGGTCAGGGGGATGCGTAACTCAAATCGTTTGGAATGAAGCAGGGAAAAGACTGAATGATTATTTTGATTCTGTCACGATTAAAGACTTATGTCAGCTGGCTAAGGAAATGGGGATGAAAAAGGATTTCGACAAGAGATTTATGTATTATATATGACTTCGCTAATATGATTTCTGAGTTAGATTAGCACGGGTTTTTAGCGAGTTTTGATTACAGTTTTTCCTTATTTTTTAAAGAGTAATATCGAGCGTAATGTAAATTTAAGTGGGGGAATAGGTCAATTTTCCCTTTTTTAGTGAAGTGTTTCTTGATTGGTTTTATAAAGAATATTTGTGATGGGTAACGTGGGGAGCCAGGGGAATAAGGGAGATCAAGTGAAGACAGGAATGGGGAAGACCATCAAAGATTTCAAAGATTGGTTTATCATCAAAGCTAAGAAAGAAGACTCTGAAATCTCGGTTGAGCAAACCCATCAACTCCTTCAAAGAAAGGAACCGGTTGTTCTGCTTGATATCCGGGAGAAAGAAGAGGTGGCAGTGGGATATCTTGAGGGAGCCACTTTCCTTCCTCAGGGTCTCTTGGGCGAAAAAGTGGAGGACCTGCTACCTGATAAGGATATTCCAGTGGTGGTTTACTGCGCAGGGGGTATTCGTTCTCTCGCCGCTGCAAAGTTAATGAAAGAAAGAGGTTATACCCATGTCTTCTCCATGGCCGAAGGCATTGATGGCTGGAAAGCGGCTGGCTATGCAGTGGTGAGTGGTTCCGAACTGACGCCAGATCAACTAAGCCGGTATAGCCGGCATCTTCTGCTTAAAGATGTCGGGTTGGATGGGCAGATTCAATTCTTGAAAGCGAAAGTTCTTCTGGTTGGCGCAGGAGGTCTCGGTTGTCCTGCTGCTCTTTATCTGGCTGCTGCGGGAGTAGGGACCCTGGGTATCATTGATTCCGACAAAGTGGATTTAAGCAATCTTCAGCGCCAGATATTGCACGGTTCGGCTGACGTGGGAAGGCCGAAGACTGAATCGGCTAAGGAGGCCATCCATCGAATCAATCCCGATGTGAAGGTGGTGACCTACCAAAAGCGACTGACTCCACGGAATGCTCTCGAGATTTTTCAGGAGTATGATCTCATCATCGATGGATCTGATAATTTCCAGACGAAGTATCTCGTAAACGACGCTTCGTTCTTTACAGGGAAACCTTATATTTATGGAGGAGTCTTCCAATTTGAAGGACAGGTCAGTGTTTTTTCCCCTAAAGACGGGGGTCCCTGTTTGCGTTGTCTCTTTCCTGAACCTCCTCCGCCGGGTCTGGTTCCCAGCTGAGACGAAGCAGGTGTCCTGGGAGTTGTACCCGGGCAAATTGGATTGATTCAGGCAACAGAAGCGATCAAGCTTATTTTGAAAAAGGGAAAACCACTGATCGGCCAATTCCTGATTTATCAATCGCTGGATATGGAATTTAAAACGTTTCCGATCAGGAAGAATCCCTCCTGTCTTCTCTGCAACGGGGAACCGAAAATAAAGGAATTGACCGATTATCATGATACATGCGGTCTGGGAACGGTAAGTCAAGCAGCCGTTTAGCTTTCATCAACGATTCGAATCAAGGATCAATTTGTGAAATGAAGAAACTACTTTTAATCGGACTTATAAAGAAAAGCGGTTCTCGCTGGTCCTCCAACGCCATTGCCTTTGACGTCCTAAGGTTTGTTAGTTCTGTCGAGAACCGTCTCCCTTTGGGCGGGAGAAAATGGATATGAAAACTATCATAGGATGCCTTCTTGTTATTGGAATCCTTTTTTCCTACGTCCCCATGTTCCCGACGGATGGATGTCCAGACGGAAGTCACACGGGGATCATGAAGATGGATTGCGGATCTTTATTCCACTGTCCGATGATTGTCGATAAAATTCTCCCGGAGACTTCAGGTCTCCCTCTAAGGGGCTGTTTGGTGCCACTAAAGTTATCATTAGTTGTCGACGAGTTGCCAGATCTTATCTTTCGTCCCCCTAAAATAATTTAAGGCCACATTTTCTTCCCAAAGGAACAAAGGGAAGGAAACAATCAGGGGTGTTAGGGATGGGACTTTGGCACAAGAATTGCTGACTAAATTTTTGAGATTTACTACGTTCATTAAGACTGTATATTTTTGGATTGTGATACAGTTCTTAATCTAGATTTTTTTTAAAAAATAAACTTATAGTTTTAGGTAGTAAGATAAAGCTCTTGGCCAAGGACCTAATTGAATTTAGGTCCCCTGACTGCTAAAACCTTCACCCCCCTTAAGGTTTAGCCAATTGGTCAAGAGCTTTTTTGTTTGAAAATTATACAAACATGGTCTGAAAATATACACTATTGTAACCAGTTTAAATCATAAGAGGGTTGCAAACTCAGTTCAGAATCGCGCGTCATAGATGTAAAATCAATTAATACTGCGATATACAGCTGTTTTCAATATAAAAATAAGGAGTTTACGGTATTTACTTGTGTAAGCATCTTTAATTAACATTAAGAAGTAATACTTTGCTTTCATCTTAGAAGGAAGGTGATGAAATGGGCTTAAAGTCATTTGGCTTGGCTAAACCGATTCTCTTCTTTTTCTTGATCTTGATGTTAATGGCTTTTTCCTCAATAGCTCAGTCGGAAAAACCATGGTTGAATGTAGATCAGTTGGTGGATGAGGCCGTTCAGAACAACCCGGAAATCCTGGCGGCGAAGAAGAAATGGGAGGTCTATAAAGAGAAGATACCTCAGGCCAGAGCTCTCGAAGATCCGATGTTTAGTTTCGGAATCATCAACCTCCCTACCAGTTTCAGTTTCCATCAAGAGGATATGACGATGAAGGAGTTCTCGATCTCTCAGAGGTTTCCTTTTTTTGGGAAGAGAAAACTTATGGGAGAAATGGCTGGAAAAGAAGCAGAGGCGGTTTTCACCGACATTCAGGGTAAAATCCATCAAGTGATTAGAGACGTGAAAACCGCGTATTACGAACTTTCCCATGTCTACCGAACCACACAAGTCACACAAAGGAATAAGGAGATTCTGGAGAATTTTGCAA